>DATAAG010000903.1:0-5865 GCA_036260235.1 Longimicrobium sp. | reverse complement strand
GGGCCCCCCGCGGACGCAGCGAGATGTCCGTCGGATCGTCGCGATCCGTCGGATCTTCCTCTCCCGCTCCGCGAGGAACGAGGGGGGAGGGGCCCCGGCAATGTAGAACGGAGTTGACGAGGCAGTGTACCAGCGCGTCCCCCATGCGCGGGATGCGCCCCGGCCGCGGACGACCGGCCGGCGCTTTCTTTCTTCCTGACGTTTGATGGAGACCACGGACGAGCCGCAGGCGGAGACGGACCCCCGCACCGCGGCCGAGAAGTACCTGCCGCAGCCGGCGCGCCGCGGCCCCTGGCCCCAGCGCCGGCTCGCCATCCTGGGCCGCGGCGCGGAGCGCTTCTTCGAGCACGCCGGCGAGATGGCCATGCTGGTGTGGCGCTCCTTCGTATACCTGGTCACCGGGCGCATTCCCATGCGCGAGGTGGTGAACCAGATGTACTGGATGGGGGTGGGCTCCATCCCCATCGTGCTGGTGACCGCCACGCTGGCCGGGATCGTCACCTCGCAGCAGGGCGGCTACCAGTTCACCAGCGGCATCCCGCCGTACATCCTGGGGAGCGTGGTCACCTCCAGCATCGTCCTGGAGCTGGGGCCCGTGCTCACCGCCGTGGTGCTCATCGGCCGGGTGGGCGCGCGCATCACGGCGGAGCTGGGGACGATGAAGGTGTCGGAGCAGATCGACGCCCTGCATTCGCTGGGGCGCGATCCCGTGCGCACGCTGGTGGCGCCGCGCATCATCGCCGGCGTGATCGCCGTGCCGGTCCTGGTGGCCATCGCCGACGCCATGGGGGTGCTGGCGGGGATGATCTCCGCCGAGAGCACCGCGGGGCTGGGGTACTCCAGCTTCCTCTACGGCGCCCGGCTGTTCTGGCACAACTGGGACCTGTTCTACTCGCTCTCCAAGGCGGTGGCCTTCGGCTTCGTGATCCCGCTGGTGGCCAGCCACATGGGGCTGGCCACGCGGGGCGGCGCGGAGGGCGTGGGGCGCTACACCACGGCCGCCGTGGTGACCATGACGCTGGCGGTGCTCTTCATCGACGCGCTGTTCCCGCCCCTGCTGCTGAATTGAGGAGGGAAGGATGAACGGCGAGCCCATGGTGGAGTACCGGGACGTTCACAAGGCGTTCGACCACCCCGTGCTGGCCGGGGTGGACCTGTCCATCGCGCGGGGAGAGACCATCTCGGTGGTGGGGCACTCGGGGACGGGAAAGAGCGTGCTGCTCAAGACCACCATCGGCCTCATCCAGCCCGACTACGGCGACGTGGTGGTGGATGGCGATTCCGTCGCCCGCGCGAACCGGAAGACGCTGTCGCGCATCCGCCGCAAGGTGGGATACGTGTTCCAGAACGCCGCGCTCTTCGACAGCATGTCGGTGTTCGAGAACGTGGCGCAGGGGCTGAGCGACGAGGAGCAGCGCGAGCTGGGGCAGCGGCGGCTGCTGGCCGAGGTGGGAAGCGCGCTGGAGCACGTGAACCTGGAGCCGCGCAAGGTGCTCTCCAAGCTCCCGTCGGAGCTTTCGGGGGGGATGCGGAAGCGGGTGGGGATCGCGCGGGCCATCATCGGGCGCCCGGAGATCCTGCTGTACGACGAGCCGGTGACCGGGCTGGACCCGGTGAACGGCACGGTGGTCCACCGGCTGATCGCCCAGCTGGCGGAGGAGATGGGCGTAACGTCCATCATCGTGACGCACGACATCGAGGGGACGCTCCCCATCTCGGACCGCGTGGCCATGCTGGACCACGGCCGCGTGCGCTTCGTGGGCACGGCCGACGAGTTCCGGGACAGCGACGACGCGCTGGTGCGCGCCTTCCTGGAGCGCGACGTCCCCGAGGCAGACCTGATCGAGACGCAATGATCCAGCGCGCAGACGGCGCGGCGCCCACGGCCCCGCGCAGCCGACTTTCACCCCAGGACCTGAGGACCATGGCTCCGATGCGCTCGCCGCGCCGCGAAGTCTCCGTGGGCCTGTTCGTGGTCGCCGGCGCCCTGGCGGTGCTGGTGGCCCTGTTCGCCCTGACGGACCCCGGAACCTTTCGCGGCCGCTACCACGTCTCCACGGTCGTCGAGGATGCGGGCGGCATTCGCAAGGGCGACCCGGTGCAGCTCAAGGGCGTCAACATCGGCCGCATCCGCGACTTCACCATCACCGGCGCGGGGGTGCGGGTGGGGATGGAGCTGGAGCCGGGGTACGCGGTGCCCGCCGACTCGCGCGTGACCATCGTCTCCGGCGGGCTGATGCAGTCGATGGTGGCGGAGATCGTCCCCGGCAACTCGCCGGAGCGGCTGCGGGACGGGGCGGTGCTCCCCGCCACCACCGCGCCCACCCTCACGCAGACGGCGGCGGAGCTGGGCGCCAGCGCCGACACGGTGCTGCTGCGCGCGCAGGACCTGCTTTCGCGCGAGAACATCGGGGCGGTGGGGGCCAGCACGGCGCAGCTGCAGGAGCTGCTGGTGGCGCTCACGGGGCTGGCCGCGGAGCAGCGGCAGCAGCTGAACGCGCTCACCAGCAGCCTGACGCGCTCGGCGCAGGGGCTGGAGGGGGCGGCCACGCAGCCGGAGCTGGCGCGCGCCCTGGCCCGCACGGACAGCATGAGCCTGCGGCTGGACGCGGCCACGGCCAGCCTGCAGCAGGCGAGCGTGTCGCTGGCGTCGCTGGTGGGGCGCATCGAGAGCGGCGAGGGAACGCTGGGCCGGCTGATGAAGGACGACCAGCTCTACGACAACCTGAACGCCGCGGTCACCGGGCTGAACGCGCTGACCACGGACATCCGCCAGAACCCGCGCCGGTACATCAACGTGCGCGTGTTCTGAGGAGTGCGTGAGTGCGTGAGTGCGTGAGTGGCTCACGGGCGAGGGCCCGCTTCCGGCGAGGGAGCGGGCCTTCTGACCTCCCGCGCACGCCCTGTCCCGGGCGGCTGAAGCCGCCGCTGCGACAGCGGAAGGCCCCGCAGACTACGTAAGCCCGCGCTCTGCGGAGCAGGATGCTCGGAAAACGGCGAAAACCCTGGATGTGCGCGCGCAACCTGCACAACTCCCACCGCCGATCCGAGCAGGTTGCAGCACCAACGGACAGCAGAACGGACAGTGAAAAGACAGCCTCGCCGGGCCCACTCGCCCGGCGGGGCTTGGCACCGTTGTGAGGACAGGCGCTGCGGCTGACGCCGTACCCCGACCGCACCAGTGTCACCGCGGCGGACGCGCGCGGACGCAGGGCGCCCGGTCGCGGCGCGCCGCGGCGGTCCGGCTGGTGACGACGTGAGCGCGCTCGGCGCGCAGCGCCGGTGGCGGCGGCCGACGCCGACCCGGCCGGTGGTCATCCTGCGCGACGGCGCGGGGTGGACGGGCGGGCGCGATTCGCGTCCACCCCTCGCCGTTTCCGGCCGGGCGCGCCATCGGAATCACTCTGTCCGGGCTTCATGGTCCGCGGCGCGGCACGCGCAGCTCGGCCGCCTCCGTCCGGCGCCGGCCTCCACCTCTCCCGTGATTCCCGATTTGGATCGCACCTTCCTTGACACAAAATGGGAGTGCGCTACCTTGCGGGCGTGGCGTGCCTGCAGCGCACCGCCCCCTCGCTCGCGCGCCGTCCGGAGCCACCCCAACCGCGTCCGCCGATGAGCATCTTTTCCTTCCCGCGCATCCACGTCAAAGGCCTGCTGGCGGCGAACCCCGGAACCGGCAACAACGACGACTACAGCACCAAGGCCGTCATGGGGCGCGATTATCCGGGTTTCGAGACCTGGCCCCTGCGCCAGGCAGACTCGCCCAACGTGCAGCCCCTGGCCTACGGGATGACGGACGAGCGGTGGGTGGACTGGGCCCAGAAGCGCCAGCGCTTCCACCTTTCCCCGGCGCAGAACCCCGACGACAGCAAGCCCGGAGAGGGGCCCGAGATCGACAAGGGAGAGGGACACAACCTGCCGGCCGGCGGGCCGGACGTCTGGTACGTGCCCGGGGAGTGGAACTACTACGGCGACATGGGCCTGTTCATGCTGGACGTGAACGTGGTGGGAGTAGTGAACGGCAACGGCAGCACGCTGCATCCGGAACTGGTGAAGGGCGCGCGCCTTTCGTTCGACAACAGCGCGGAGAGCTGGGGGCGCAGCACGGGCCTGCTGGTGGACGTGAACGCCGAGGACGTGCCCAGCAGCCAGGTTCTGGCGGAGAGCCTGCTGCTGGCCCGCGACGGAAAGGCGCTGCTCGCGGGTCCGCCCAGCAAGGCCGTGACGCGCTTCATCAACTTCCAGCGCAACTTCAGCCTGAACGGGCCCAACGGCGCGGGGTGCCTGTTCCAGTCGCTGGTCCCGCTCGAGCAGCTGACGGGCACGCTGGTGGACCAGCTTCCGAAAACGCAGGGGGGGCGGCCGCTCACCGGGCTGGTCTTCCGGTACTACCTGTTCCGGCCGCTGCAGGAAATCAACACCTTCCAGGACGCGTACTCCCCGAATGACCCGTGCAGCCCCTGGTTCGACCACATCGAGGCACGCTACCGGAACGGGGTGAAACCCACGGGGGAGATTCCCACCCCCGCAATGACGCCCGAGGAGGTGCTGGCCACGTACGCCGGGAACGGGCAGAACCCCGACTACGTCCAGCTGGTGGGCACCCTGGCCCCCGCGTACGGGGACGAGGTCGCCTCGTGCCCCACGGGCCGGCTCCTGGTGCCGTCGGCCTCCATCCCCGCTCCGGGCACCACGGGCAACGCCCGCAAGGTGGATCCGCAGTTCAGGCTCGCCCCCGCCATCGTCAACGTGGACGCGGACGCGCAGCTGCTTTCGGTGGATTTCTCCGGCACCTTTCCCGACCGGCTGCAGGTCACGCACAACGTGTACGACCCGCTGGTGACCGACAACAATCCCAAGTGGGACTTCGGGCCGGTGAAGCTGCAGGTCACCAACGGCCAGACCACCTGCGACGTGGCGGCCATCGACTACACGGACCTGGCGAAGGGCGACGCCGCCGGGTGGATTTTCGACATCCCGTTCTCCACGCTCTCTCCCGTAGTGGTGCCGATGCTGCAGGACGCCGCGTTCAGCTTCGTGCTCACCGCCGACCTCTGCGGAACGCCGGCGCAGCTGCTGGTGGAGCAGGAATACCTGGTCGTAAGCGACCAGGCCGCCATCTTCGGCGAGCAGCAGCCGGGGGGGCCTTCTCTCGACCGATTCATCAGCGACAGCGGCACCCCCACGCCCGCCAGCATCCGCGTCTTTCGCCGGGGGGTGGAGCTCACGCGGAAGGAATGCCCCCCGGTGACCGTCTGGGAGTACGACACCACCCCCAACCAGGCCCCCGGCAACGGGCAGATCCTCACCACCTCGTTCCGGCCCGGCCAGCCGCTGGCGGTGGACGCGCAGCGCAACGGCAACCGGCTGTACACCTTCGTGGTGCAGGGGCAGGCCCCGCCGCCCGGGTTCAGCGGCGTCCGCACCTACACGACCGAACCGGACCCCCCGGCAGGAGAGCCGCTGTATCCGCCGCTACTGTACGGCGATCTCCCCCTGATCGTCGCGCCCATGATCAACCTGCGCCTTCTGCCCAACGACGAGGACTACAGCCGGTACTACGTGCCCGGAACGGACCCGCCCGTGGGCAACGACCTGCTGACCTTCGACGTGATCTATCAGAAGGTGCTGCGCAACTACTACCTGCTGTATCCGGCCATGAGCCAGCAGGTGCCCCTGAACGATCCGGGGCAGTGGGCGGACCCGGTAATGGCCAGGAGACTGTACGAGCGCATCAAGCTGAGCGGCTGGAACCGGTGGCAGTACATGCCCCGCACCCGCGACCTTTCCAGCAGCCGCCGCACGCTGCTGCAGGCGTGGGCCCTCAGGTACTTCCGTCCCGACGGGGACGCGGGCGCGAGCACC
>DATAAG010000902.1:0-10601 GCA_036260235.1 Longimicrobium sp. | reverse complement strand
GGAAGACGGCGATTCCCAGGATTCGCCCCGCCTCGTTCCATGAAAGATGGCCGCCGGTCTCCGTGGCGGACATGATCTCCGCGATCACGGCGACCACGCCGCCCAGGATGGCGACCGTCTCCACCAGGGCGCGTTTGGTGGAAGTCTTCATTATCACCTCTCTTGTTACGGCATATAATCCCGCAACCGGCGAACACGTCCATCGCACTGCATTCTCCGCACCGATGGAGCGGCAAGACGAGCGTGCGCAGGGGACCCTGCCGGTTGCCCGTCCGGTTATCGAAGCCGGGCGACCGCCTCCACCAGCGCGGGGAGCACCTGGCCCGCCGGACCGGCGAGAAAGACGTCGGCCGCGTGGGTCAGCTCCGAGGGGGTGGGGTTGACCTCGACGATCCGCGCGCCGTGCCGCCGGGCGACCAGGGGCAGCTCCGCCGCGGGCCAGACGGTGCCGCTGGTGCCGATGAGGAGCATGGCCTCGCAGCGCTCCGCCAGCGACCACGCGCGCTCCACCGCGTCCGCCGGCAGCATCTCGCCGAACCAGACCACGTCCGGCCGCAGCGGCGACCCGCAGGCGGGGCACGGCGGCGGCTCCTGCCGCTCATCCTCCGCGTACGGCGGCAGCGGGCCGTCGTACGGGTGGCCGCGGTCCAGGCACTTCACCCGGCGGATGTTGCCGTGCAGCTCCACCACGTCCGCCGATCCCGCCTCCGCGTGCAGCCCGTCCACGTTCTGCGTGACGACGGTCAGCCGCCCGACGTGCCGCTCCAGCTCCACCAGCGCGGCGTGGCCGGGGTTGGGCCGCGCATCGCAGACGCGCTGGCGGCGCCACGCGTACCAGCTCCACACGCGGGCCGGATCGCGGCGAAAGCCGGCCTCCGTCGCCAGCTCCTGCGGATCGAAGTTGGCCCACAGCCCTTCCATGGCGTCGCGGAAGGTGGGGATGCCGCTCTCCTTCGACATCCCCGCGCCGCTGCTCACCACCACCCGCTCCGCGCCCGCCAGGATTCGAGCCGCGCGTTCCATCCCCTCCGCCGTCATGCATGCTCCTTTCCGCGCGATTCCTCTTCTTCGCTGCTCCGGTTGCTGAAGCAAAGACATGGCCTCACACGGGCACGGAGTCAACGGAGTTTGAAAAAGGTTGACTCCGTTGACTCCGTGTGAGGCCAAATTCCTTTGCGCTATTGCCGGCGCGTGCGGGACGACCAGTGGATTGCGGCGATGCGCCACCCCTGAGGCGTGCGGCGCAGCACCATCAGCTCCGCGCCGACGGCGTTGATGGCGCGCCCGCGGAACTCCCCTTCGCTGGTGCTGGTGGAGGTCGTCCACGCGACGTCGCCCGCGACGTGGACGCGGAGCGGGCCGCGCTGGCTGGGGACCGCGCGCGCGAACTCGATGTCCGACGCCAGGTGGTGCGAGCGGTACTCCTGCCGCGTCTCGATGCCGCCGCTCTCCAGGATCTCCACGTCGTCGGTGAGCAGCGCGAGCGCCGCGGCGCTGTCCGCGGACGCCAGCGCGCGGTGGAACCGCTCCACCGTGGCGGCGACCTCCGCGGAATCCGCGCGGGAGGCATGGTGCGCGTGGCCTTGCTGCGCGGCCAGGCCGGGGGCGAGCAGCGCCGCGGCGGCCAGCGAGAGGGTGAGGGTGCGAATTCCTGGGAGCATGAGGTCTCGAAGTTCGGGTGAGTGTCGCGCGAGGCGCCTACAACTGCACGCGTCGCAGGAGCTGGGCGTTGACGGCCACGATCACGGTGGAGAGCGACATCAGCACCGCGCCGACCGCCGGAGAGAGGATGAGGCCCCAGCGGTACGCCACGCCGGCGGCGAGCGGAATGGCGACGATGTTGTAGCCGGCCGCCCACCACAGGTTCTGGATCATCTTCCGATACGTGGCCCTGGACAGCGCCACGATGCGGGGCACGTCGCGCGGGTCGCTGCGGACGAGCACCACGTCGCCCGCCTCCACCGCCACGTCCGTGCCCGCGCCGATGGCCACGCCCACGTCCGCGGTCAGCAGCGCGGGGGCGTCGTTCACGCCGTCGCCCACCATCGCCACGCGCTTCCCCTGTCCCTGCAGCTCGCGGATCTTCCCGGCCTTCTGGTCCGGCAGCACCTCGGCGAAGACAGTGTCGATCCCCAGCTCTCGCGCCACGGAATCGGCGACGGCGCGGGAGTCGCCGGTGAGCATCACCACCTGGATGCCATCCGCGTGCAGCCGACGCACCGCCTCGGCGGACTCCGGGCGGACGGCGTCCGCGGTAGCGAAGGCGGCCAGGGCGCGGTCCCCCTCCACCAGGAAGACGGCCGACCGCCCCGCCTGCGCCGCCCGCTCCGCCGCCGCGGCCAGCTCCGTCGGAAGCCGGAGGCCGAGCTTCCGCAGCAGGTTAGGGCCGCCCACCTGCAGCGCCCGCCCCTCCACCCGCCCGCGAACGCCGTGGCCGGGGATGGCCTCGAAGCCCTCCGCGGCGGGAAGGGCGAGCCCCCGCTCCTCCGCGCTCGCCACGATGGCACGGGCCACCGGGTGCTCGGACTCGCGCTCCAGCGCCGCCGCCAGCCGCAGCGCCTCGTCCGTCCCCACCCCCTCGCCGGCGGCCACGTCCACCACCCGCTGCTCGCCCAGGGTGAGCGTCCCCGTCTTGTCGAAGACCACGGCGGTGAGGTTGCGCGCCTCCTCCAGCCCCCGCCGGTCGCGCACCAGCAGCCCGCCGCGCGCGCCCAGCGTGGTGGAGATGGCCACCACCAGCGGCACCGCCAGCCCCAGCGCGTGCGGGCAGGCGATCACCAGCACCGTCACCATCCGCTCCACGGCGAACGCGGGATCGTCCCGGAGCGCCAGCCAGGCGGCCAGGGTGACCGCCCCCGCTGCCAGGGCGACGAGGGTGAGGAAGAACGCCGCGCGGTCGGCGAGCGCCTGGGTGCGCGAGCGCGAGGTCTGCGCCTGCTCCACCAGCCGCATGATGCCGGCGAGGGTGGTGCGGTCGCCGGTGCCGGTCACCCGCACCCGCAGCGATCCCTCGCCGTTCACGGTGCCGGCGATCACCGTCTCGCCGGGCGCCTTCTTCACCGGCCGCGACTCGCCGGTGATCATCGCCTCGTTCACGGAGCTCTCGCCCTGGGCCACGGTGCCGTCGGCGGGGACGGCGGCGCCGGGGCGCACCAGCACCACGTCGCCCTCGCGCAGCGCGGAGACGGGCACCTCCTCCATCCGCTCGCCATCGACGCGCACCGCGGTGCTCGGCAGCAGCTTCGCCAGTTCCTTCAGCGCGCCCTGTGCCTGGGTGATGGAGCGCATCTCGATCCAGTGCCCCAGCACCATGATGGTGACCAGCGTCGCCAGCTCCTCCCACAGCGGCATCCCGGGGTAGCCGAGCGTGACCGCCGCGCTGAAGACGAACGCCACGGTGATGGCGAGCGAGATCAGCGTCATCATCCCCGGCAGGCGGTCCCTCAGCTCCTGCACGGCGCCGCGGAGGAAGACGACCCCGCCGTAGAGGAAGACGGCGGTGCCGAACAGGGGCGGGATCCAGTGCGAGCCGCGGAAGTGCGGGGCCGTGTACCCCAGCGCGTCCTGGAGCATGTGCCCCCAGACCAGCGTGGGGAGGGTCAGCGCGAGCGTGATCCAGAACCTGTCCCGGAACATCTCCACGCTGTGCCCCGCGTGCTTGTCGTGGCCGGCGTGCCCGCCATGCCCGCCATGCCCGCCGTGGCCGCCGTGAGCCGCGCGGGGATCGTGGGCGCCGTGCGTGGGCTCACCACCCTCGTGCCCCTCGTGCCCCTCGTGCCGGGCCTGACCCGCGTGTGCTTCGTGCCCCGCGTGTGCGGTGTGCACACCATGGCCGCCGTGCTCCCCGTGTGCGTGCCCCCCGGCAGGTGCCGGCGCGGGGATAGCGTGTGCGCCGTGGTGGCCCGCGTGCGGATCGGCAGCGCCGGGCAGGTGGCCGCCCTCGTGCGGCACCTCGGGGTGCTCGGGGTAGCCGGGCTCGTGTGGATCGCGTCTCATATCGTCCTCTCACGCCCGAAGGCGGTTGTTCGGCGGTTCCGCTACCGCGCCACCTCGACGTGGACCATCATCCCCCCGGCACGGTGTTCCATGATGCGGCAGTGGTACATCCACTCGTGCTCCTTGCGCCCTGCGCCGTCGGCGCCACCGGGTCGATCACCCGGGCATGCTCGGTCATGGGTGGTTCCTCGCGAAGGGTAACGCCTCGTCGGAACTGTGGCTCGATCACTACTTTAGTATACCCCCACCCCCTATGTCAATGATCCTGTTTTGCGGATGGAGAAACCCCTCTCGCGCAGAGGACGGGGAGGCAAAAGAGAGGACGCAGAGGAGGCCCAGCCCTCCTCTGCGTTCTCGTCTTTCGTTCCGCGCCTGTGTCTCTCCTGGCGCACCGCCGCCGCTCAGGGTTGGCCGATGGCGCGGCGCACGCCGGGATCCGACCACGCGCGGCGCAGGGCGGTGTCCTGCTGGATGCGGCGCTGGACCATGGGGTCGCGCACCAGCGCGGAGCCGAGCTCCAGCAGCTTGCGGTCGGCGGCGGTCACCGCACCGGCATCCGCCTGCGCGGGCGCGGCCGCATGCCCCGCGTGGACGCCGGCCGCCGCCGCTCCGGTTTCGTGGACCGCATGACCGGCCGCTGGGCGAGGGGCGGCGCCGTGCCCCGCGTGGGCGCCAGCCCCGGCCTCGGCGCGGGTATCGTGCCCCGCGTGCCTGGCCGCCGTCCCAGGCGCGGCCCCGTGCCCGGCGTGGGCGCCGGCCCCGGCATCATGCCCCGCGTGAGCGGTAGCTGCCCGGGGGGCGGTTCCATGAGCCGCGTGCGCACCCGCAGCGTGCGGCCGGCCAGCGCTGGCGGTGTGCGCTCCCCTGTGGGCCGCGCCTGCCCCGCCGGCCGCGCCTGCGTGCGCGGCGTGGGAGGTCCCGGAGGACGCCGGGGCGGAGCCCGTGTGGCCCGCGTGGCCAGCCCCGGCGGGGGAGCCCGCGCCGTGGCTCACCCCCGGCATGGAGTCGTGCCCCGCGGAGGCGTGCTGCATTCCGCCCGCGGAGTCGTGCTGCATCCCCGGCATGGAGCCGTGGTCCATGCCCTGGTGCGCGGGGGCGGAATCGGCGGCCGCAGCGGGCGGCGCGGCCGAGGCCGTGTCGGCCGGAGCCCGCGCGGCCTCGTCGTTTTTCCCGGAGCAGGCGGCCAGCAGTGCCGCCGCGGCGATCCCGATCGTGCGCTTCACCTCCATCATCGCACTTCCCCTCTCAATGCCTGTGCCCGGGCGCGGCCGGCTGCGCCTCCCCGCGCTGGTGGCGCAGCTCGGCCAGGCGACGCTGCACCTCCGGGTCGCTCCAGAGCTGGTGCAGGCGCGGGTCCGCGTGGATGCGCGCCTCCACCTCCGGGTCGGAGAGCAGCCGCACCACGAAGTCCAGCGCCTCCGCGCTGTCCCGGGCCGCCGTGCCGGTGCCGTGCGCGGCGCCGTGGTCCATTCCCCCGTGCGCGCCGTGCGCCTCCTCCACCAGCCGCCGCAGCTCGGGGTCGGCCTGGATGCGGGCGCGGATCACCGGGTCGGCCATCATCCGCTCGTGCAGCTCCGTCATCCGCGCCGGGTCCGGTGCAGTCCCGCCGCCGGCCTGCATCCCCCGCGTGGCCCCCTGCTGCTGGTGTGCGGCATGGTCCGTCTGCTGCGCAGCGGCGTTGCCGTGGCCGGCGTGGGCCCCGGCGGCCGCCTGCTGGCCGTGGCCCGCCGCGCCATGGCCGCCTGCGCCGTGCGCCATCACCGCCCCGCGCTCCAGCGTGGGCTCGGGGAAGCCGGCCAGGAAGCCGGTGACGGGGCCGCCCATGTTCTGCACCCCCATCATCTGCGCCATCTCGCGCCACTCGGCCTCCGTCATCACGAACGAGGTGTCGTCGCGGTAGCGCTCGGCCGCCCGCAGGATCTCCTCGCGCTTGCGCTCCCTCGGCACCTCCGGCGACGCCAGGACGTCGGAGATCACGTCGTGCATCCCGTGCAGGTTGTCGAAGATGATGGCCGCCTCCGGGTACCGCGCCGCGAACACCGGCGCGACCGCCGCCGTCATCGGCATCACCCGCGGCATGTTCTCCGGCGCGTTCTCCAGCATCTGCCGGAACCGGGTGACGGCGCCGGTGATGCCGGTCTGCCGCTCCTCGGTGGTGCGCGCGGTCATCAGCGGCTCGTACAGCCCCACCTGCAGCCAGTGGTATCCCCAGATGAGCCCGTTGAACTTCGGGTAGTTCTCCCGGAAGGCCGTGGAGTAGTACTGCCCCTCCATCAGCTCCATGTTCTTGGGGCGCGAGCTGAACGCCAGGTCCGGGCGGCTCCTGTAGTAGCGCAGCAGCGCCGCCACCTCTGCGTCCTTCTGCTCCCACGTCAGCCGCTCGTCCGCCAGCACGTCGTACATCTGACGGTGGAGGATGTGGGCCCACTCGAACATGAGCTTGGCCTCGGGCGCCATCTTCACGTAGGCCACCTCGATGGCCCCCTCTTCCAGCGGCAGGCGCGGCGGGCTCACCAGCAGCCTGCGGGTGATGAAGTCGTACTCCCGCTCCTCCAGCTCGGCGGCGGGGGCGCCGGGGCGCGTCCACAGCTTCTCGTACAGGATGGCGTGCCCGTAGTCGAACGCATTGAACAGGCGGTCGGCCGCGGGATAGCTGCGCCGGAACACCCAGTTGTGGCTGGCCGGCATGTAGAACTGCTCGTACTGCGTGGACCACTGTGCCCGGGCCGGCTCGGCGAGCGCTCCCAGGCCCAGGGCCAGCGCCGCCGCGCCGATCGCGGTTCGGGCTCGGAACTGCATGGTCATCCCTCTCTCCTTCCATCGGGTCGGCCGGTTTCCCGGGACCGTCGGTGTCGATCGCGTCAGCGGATGGGCAGCAGGGAGCGGACCGCGAAGGCGTGCGCCGCCCCGAAGGTCAGGAACCACCCCTGCTCGCCGCCGGCGAAGCGGCGCCCGACGCCGAAGTCGATGTTGAACTGCGGGCTGGTCTGGTAGCGGAACCCCGCCTCCGCCGTCCACGCCGGTTCCGCGTCGTCCGCCAGCGGCTGCTCCGCGAAGAGGTCCGCGGTGACCAGGAGCGAGCGGAGCGGAAAGGCGCGGTCCACCGCGATCCCCGCCATCCAGCGCGACGCCTCGCCCACCTCGTCGTCCTCGTCCTCGTCTGACCCGGGCGTGTACTGCCCGTTCAGGTGAAAGCGCGCCCACGAGAAGGTGCGCGTGGCGATGCCCTTCAGCGACGTGTATGCACGGTCGGGGCCCAGACCCCCCACCGGCAGCAGCACCTCCGCGCCGACGGCGAACGCCGGCAGGGTGCGCGTCTCCACGTTCAGGTTGTGCAGGGCGGCCACCTCGATCCCCCCCAGCCCCTCCGCCCCGCCGCCGTCCTCGCCGCCGTCCCGGAAGACGAGCGGGAAGCCGACCTCCAGCTGCGTGCGCGGCAGGATGCCGTAGGCCAGCTCCGGGGCGACCTCCCAGGTGTAGGCGCCGCCGCCCTCGCGCTCCAGGCGCACCGGCGCCAGCTGCAGCTCGAAAGCGTACCGCTCCACCGCGTAGGCGTCCTCCACCTGCACGGGACGCCCCTTGTCGGTGTTGTAGTAGTCCGTCTGCGCCGCCGCGGGGCGCGCGGCGGCACCCATGGCCAGCACGGCCGCGGCGGCCGCGAAGTTCCGGATCGTCATCTCTCCACGCGTGGTGACCTTCATCATCCCGAAGTCCGCTCCGGGCCGGTACTTCACCGGCCATAAACGTACCGGCAGGGCAGCGGGCACCGGAGGCGGGCTCAACGCTCCCCCACCTGCGCCGCGTACCCTTCCGCCTCGATCGCGCGGGCGATCTGCTCCGGAGCAACGGCCGCCGGATCGTACGCGACCGTGGCCGAGCCCACCTTCACCTCCTGCACCTGCACGCCGTCGAGCCGCCCCAGCGCGCCCTTCACGCTGGCCACGCAGTGCCCGCAGCTCATCCCCTGGATCGCGATCGTCGTCTGCTCCATCGCTCAGCATCTCCGCTTTTGTTGCATACCCCCAGCCCCTATCGAGGCGACGAGGTGGAATATGCATACCCCCTCACCCTATGTCAAGGGCGGAGAGCCGCGACGCTCCGCAGAGGGCGCGGAGACGAAAAGAGAGGGCGCAGAGGACGAATCGAAGTCCTCTGCGTCCTCCTCTTTCTTCCGCACCCCCAAGACTGCTATCGGATCACGAGGGAAGCTCCCCGGCGTAGCGGGAGAACACCTCGATGTAGCGGGTGCCGAAGCGGACCTGGGTTACGTCGCGGTACCGGATCCACCACTGCTCGTCTTCCCAGCGCCCCGCCGCGTCGATCGGGCGGATCTCCACCTCGTCGCGCCGAAGGCCGCGGATGGCGCCTAGGAAGTAGCCGTCCTCCTGCGGCTCGCATTCCACGCTCACCCGCTCGGCGCGGGCGTGCAGGTCTGCCAGCAGTTGGGCCCAGCTCCCCAGCCGCACCGAGGGAACGGCCGCCGGATCGAGCAGCCGTCCCTCGTCCGCAAGCACGCGCTCGGCGAAGCGGTCCCACTCCGTCGAGCGCACCTTCACCACGTCCGTCACCCGCACCACGGTGAACCCGTCCGGCAGCAGGAGGTCCGTGTTGAGGTTGTGGATGAGCAGCAGCTTACGGCCAGCCGCCAGCGGAAACCCGGTCAGTGGCTCGCTGAAGGGGTGCAGGCGGACGACCTGCACCAGAAATCCTTCCACCGCGGCGGCCGCGAGCTGTCCACGGATCGACAGGGTCATCCATTCCCCACGGCCGATTCACCGTTCCGCTGCACCACCTCGCCGCCGACCATGGTCAGCAGGCAGCGCATCTCCCGCAGCGCGTCCGGCGCGCACGCCAGCGGGTCCACGTCCCACGCGACGAGATCCGCATCGTACCCGGGGAGGAGGCGCCCCTGGCGGTGCTCCAGCCCCGCGGCGGCGGCGGGCCCCTCCGTGTACGCCCGCAGCGCCTGCTCCGCGGTGACGGCGTTCTCCATCCACCACCCCTCGCGCGGCTCGCCCTCCCAGCTCACCCGGCGCACCGCGGCGAAGAGGCCGAACCGTGGATCGCACGTCTCCACCGGCACGTCGCTGCCGAACGCGAGCGTCATCCCCGCCCGCAGCAGCGGCGCGAACGGGTAGGCGCCGCGCGAGCGATCGTGCCCCCAGTGCCGCTCGGCGGCGGGGATGTCCGTCATCACGTGCACCGGCTGCATCGACCCGACGACACCCGAGCGGCCGGCGCGCTCCCACAGGTCCGGCGGGCACAGCTGCACGTGCTCGATGCGGTGCGGCATGGCCCGCGGCCGCTCCGCCCCGCCGAGCACGTCGATGGCGAGCTCCACCGCCGCGTCGCCGATGGCGTGGACCGTCGAGGCGATCCCCGCGCGCGCCGCGCGGGCCACGTTGTCGCGGAACTCCTCCGGCTCCAGCGTGCGGATGCCGGTGTCGTCCGCGGCGCCGCCCTCGTACGGCTGCCGCAGCCACGCCGTGCGCGAGCCCAGCGCGCCGTCCAGGAACATCTTCACCCCGCCGATGCGCAGCCGGTCGCTCCCGAAGCCGCTGCGCAGCCCCACGGCGACGGCGTGGTCCAGCCGGACGAGCGGGATGGCCTGCAGGACCCGAAGCCGCAGCTCCCCGTCCTGCTCCATCGCCGCGAAGTCCTCGATCCCCGTCACCTCCACCGAGTGCACGCCGGTGAGGCCCAGGCGGTGCGCCTCCGCCTGCGCGTCCAGCAGCGCCTCGCGCACCTCCCGCGGCGACTCCTTCGGCAGCTGCCACTCCACCAGCCGCACCGCCTTCTCCAGCAGCACGCCCGTCGGCTCGCCATCCGCGCTGCGGACGATCTCTCCGCCCGCGGGGTCGGGCGTGTCGCGGGTGATGCCGCAGCGGCGCATCGCCTCGCTGTTCACCCAGGCGGCGTGGATGTCGTGGCTCTGCAGGAAGACGGGGCGGTCCGGGCAGACGCGGTCCAGCGGCTCCTTCGTGGGCAGCCCACCCCAGCGGTGCCGGTCCCACCCCAGGCCGCGGATCCATCCCTCGCCCGTCCGCGCGGCCTCCGCCACCGCGGCCACGCCGTCATCCAGCGTGCGCGCGGCGTTCAGGTCCACGCGCCGGCGGGCCAGCGCCCACAGGGTCAGGTGCACGTGCGCGTCGGTGAGCCCGGGCGTCACGACACCGTCCACGTGCTCCGCCCGCGCGCCGGGGAGCGCCGCCCCGCGCACCTCGTCCTCCGTCCCCGCCGCGGCGATCCGGCCCTCGCGGATCAGCAGCGCCTGCACGGGCGGATGGTCGCCGAGGACGTGGATGCGGCGGGCGGTGAGCACCAGGTCGGGCGCGGGATGGTTGTGCACGGGCTTCGTCGGATGGGGTGATGGATGTCGAGCCGCCGAAGATGCGCGCCCGGCCCGGGATCGTGCAACCCGGGCCGGGCGAGGAAGGTCTGCAGATGCGGATCTGGACGACACGCCTGTCATTCTGAGTCCTTAACGGCTGCGCCGATCCTGTAGGACGAAAGACGTCCCGCACGAATCTCTCGTCCCCATCAACCTCCCCCAGGGGTTTTTGGGGGAGGTGGGCGAGTCATGCGAGCCCGGAGGGGGCGCGGCG
>DATAAG010000901.1:0-4635 GCA_036260235.1 Longimicrobium sp. | reverse complement strand
ACTCCATCACTCCATCACTCCATCACTCCATCACTCCATCACTCCATCACTCCATCACTCCATCACTCCATCACTCCATCACTCCATCACTCCATCACTCCATCACCCCTACCGCGGGTTGCGCGCGGCGATGGCATCCAGGCGAGCGCGGATCTCCTCGCGGGGCACCCAGCGGCCGCGCACCATCACCCCGGCGATGCGCTGCAGGTTGGCCACGTCGGCCAGGGGGTCGGCGTCCAGCAGCAGCAGGTCCGCGCGGCGGCCCAGCGCGATGGTGCCGAAGGTGTCCAGGCGCTGGAAGTACTCGCCCACGTTGCGGGTGCCGGTCACCAGGATGTCGTACGGGCTCATCCCCGCGGCGTGCATGCGGGGGAACTCGCGGTGGAGCGAGAAGCCCGGGACGCTGAACTGCTGCGGCGCATCCGTGCCCATCAGGATGCGCGCGCCGCCGCGGTGCAGCGCCGCCAGCACCTGCTGCCGCGCCTCGATCGTCCGCCGCGCCGTCTCCGCGTCGTACTGCGGAGCAGCGCGGCGCTGGTTGTACGCGTTCACCCACTGCTGCACCGACTGCGCGGAGGTGTAGCGCAGTTCGGGATACGCCTGCAGCTCGTCCAGCGGCAGGGTGCCGTACAGCACCTCCCACAGCGCCATCGTGGGCACCACCCACGCGCCGGCCTCGCGCGTGGCCCGGACGGCGGAATCCAGCTTCGCGGGATCGATCGGCCCCTGCGCGCCGCCGACGTACTCCACGTAGCCGTCCACGTGGTCGAAGGTCTCCTGCCCCATCCGCAGCGCGTGCATCAGCCCCACGTCCGCGGGGACGTGCCCGCCGAAGCGGATCCCCTCCTGCGCCGCCGTGCGCGCCATGGCGTCGTACTCGGGGCGGGTGAGGCCGGGGTGCACCTTCAGCAGGTCCCACCCCGCCGCGCGCTGCTCGCGCACCATCCGCACGGCGTCGGCGGTGCTGTTGACGGAGTTGCCGTTGAAGCTGGGGCCGGCCAGGTACAGCGTGGGGCCCAGCAGCTCGCCCGTGTTGGTGCGGCGGCGCAGCTCCAGCTGCCCCTCCGCGCCCAGCATCCCGCGCACGGTGGTGATGCCGTTCGCCAGGTAGAGGAAGAGCACGTCTTCGGTGACCTGGGCGGGCGCGCTGGGCGGCGGCACGTGGCCGTGCATCTCCGCCAGGCCGGGCGTCAGGTACTTGCCGCGCCCGTCCACCCGCCGCGCGCCGCCCGGCACCGCGACGGACGCGGCGGGCCCCACGGCCACGATGCGGTCGCCCTGCACCAGCACGGTGTGGCCGGGGAGCGCGCGGCCGTCCGTCATGGGGATGACCGTGACGTTCTCGAACGCGATCACGTCCGTCGCGGATTGCGCGCAGGCGGCGGACGGGAGCACGCCGCCCAGCAGGAGCGCGGCGGCGGACAGGGCGCGGGACAGGCGGATGAGCTTCATCTGGCGCGGGCCTCGGACGGGTGGATGAGGGTGCGGACGGCGAGAGGCGAAAAATTTAGCACCCCTATGATGCAACGCCGCGGCGCGGTGCGCCAGCCATTCGTGCTCATCCGCGGGCATCCTGCCGGGAGCACGCCCCCTCCGGGCTCGCATTACTCGCCCACCTCCCCCAAAACCCCCCGGGGGAGGTTGGGGTGGGCCGGATTCCTGCACATCGGCGGACCCTGCCGGCCCGCCGAGCGCCCCCATCCCCCGCCCTTCCCCCACCAACGGCGTGGGGGAAGAGAGAAACATCATCGTGCAGTCCGCGCAGGCGGACTTCGCGAATTGCCGGCGGCGAATTCCATTCGCTCCTGGAGGCGGACCACGCGACTGCCGGTCTCATCCTCGACGACCATCAACCGCCGGGACGGAGAGCCGGCGCCGCCCCCGCTCACTCGCGCCGCTCGCAGACGACGATCAGGTTCTCGCTGCTGTGGATGAACGGGGCGAGTTCCCAGTCGCCCCACCAGTCGATGGGGACCAGGCCGGCATCGCGCAGCAGGCGGTCCCACTCGGTGGCGGTGCGGATGCGGATCTCGTGGTACTTCTCCCCCCTGCGCTCGCCCTTTCTCCAGCGCGTCCACTCGCGGCTCACGCCCTCCACCGCGTCGAACTCGCGCTCCACCCACACCGTGGCGCCGCCGTCGGTCTGCCACCAGTCGCGCTCCGCGAACCCGCCCACGACGTGGTCGCGGTGCATCGTCTCCATCACGAACACGCCGGCGGGCTTCAGCGCCTCCCGCGCCGCGCGCAGCACGCGCAGGTCTTCCTCGTCCGAGAGGAAGTAGCCGAGCGAGGAGTAGAGGGAAAGGACGGCGTCGAAGCGGCCGGTCCAGGAGATCTCTCGCATGTCGCCCTGGACGAAGTCCACGGACACGCCCGCCGCCTCCGCACGCGTGCGGGCGCGCTGCAGCAGCGTGTGCGACCAGTCCAGCCCGGTGACGCGAAAGCCGGCTCGGGCGAGCGCCACCGAGTGCCGCCCCCACCCGCACGCGACGTCCAGGACCTCCGCGTCCGGCGGCAGCGGCACCATCTCGCGCAGCCCCTGCACCTCGCGCTCGGTGCGCTCCGGCGTGAGGAAGTCGCGGTAGATGTCGACGAACGTCTCGTCGAAGTACCCGTCCCACCAGCCGCGGGGGCTCATGACCGTGCCCCTCTGCCTGACATGACGGGAATGGGTCGCTGCACGGGAATCGCCATGAAGAAGGTGCTGGTCAGCGACGGACGAGCATCTCGCCCGCCGAACTGTGCCGAACGAATCCCGTCCTTGACATTCCAGCTACGCCGGACAACATTTGTTTTTCACCGCTCGGCTCCCGCCAATCTATCCCGGAGGACCGGCCTCATGCCCCACACCACGAGCATCCGTGCGCTCTGCATCCGCGTAGTTCTCACTCTCGCCTGTCTCGTCGGAGCAGGCACGGTGTGGCCGGACGCGCAGCCGGCATCCGCGCAAACCGCGAAGAAATGCACCAACACGGGTTGCGAGGGTGTGGACCGATGCGTGTTCTACGGAAGCGTCAATTGCTCCATGACCCACTACAGTTGCACCAACTCGTCCTGTTGAGCACCGTCCGTCTCCCTCTCCTCCTCCTGCCACAGGAGCCGGTATGACGAGCATCTTCCGATCGTTCCTGCTTCGGCTCAGCCTCACGGTGCTCGCGCTGGCGGCCGCAATGCACCTGGGAATCCCCAAGCTAGCCGTCCGGCCGGCGGACGCCACCTCTACGTGTCCCAACACGGAGTGCCACGGGGCGGAGATGTGCCGCTACTCGCCCAGGATCGTCTGCGCACTTTCGTCCAGAACGGGCCCGTGCACCGCCTCGTGGTGCGAGTAGCCCGAGGACCTTTGGAGTTCCCTCACGATGCGCCACGCACTCGCCCGATGGTCCCTGCTGCTCCTGCTCGTTGCTGCGGGAGGGCTTGCGGCCTACCGCGCAGTCCGGCCTGCGTCGTCGCCCCGCGAGCCGGAACCCGGGCCCACGCTCGCCGACGCGCTCGATGGCAGGACTGCCGCCCGGCTCACCGTGCCGGGCTCGCCGCCGGAAAGCACGTTCGGGCTGGTCGGTGACGTGGCGATGGCGAAGGAAGGGCGCACGTTCGTGCTGGACGTGCTGAACCGCGAGGTCGGCGCGTTCAACGGCGCGGCGGAGCGGACGGCGCTGCTGGGCCGGCCCGGCCCGGGACCCGGCGAGTTCCTGGGGCCGATCGCGCTCGCGGTGGACGACGCGGGGGGCGGGGTGTACGTGCTGGACGAGCGCAAGCAGGGCATCGACGTGTTCGACCCCGCGCGCGGCGAATGGCAGCGTACCATCCCGCTCGACTTCCACGCCGCGGACCTGTGCTTCCTTTCCGGCCGGCTCTACGTGCTGGGCGGCCGTAACGGGTTCCTGCTTCACGAGGTGTCCAAGGACGGCGCCGTTCTCCGGTCCTTTGCCCCCGACGCGGATTCCGAGAACCTTCTGCTGCGCGGGTACCGGTCGGGCGGGTACCTGGGATGCGCGCCCAATGGAGAGATCGCGTTCCTCCCCACGCTCCGGCCGGTGGTGACCCGCTTCTCCGCGGAGCGGGGCACGCTGCTCGGCACCGCGTCCATCCCCGGCTATCACGCGGTGCGCGTGCGGCTGGTCGAGCGCGGCGTGCAGTTCGACGTTCCCGGCGGAGGGAGCCACGACTACGGAAGCTCCATCATTCCGCTCCCCGGCGGCGACTGGCTCGTCCAGGTCGGGCGCCTGAAGCGCGGATCGAACAGCCACCACGAGTTCATCTCCGTGCGGTCGCACCGGCTCTCCGCCCGCGACGGACAGATCCGCCCGCTGCCGGTCCAGCTTCCCCGGGTGATGGCAGCCGGGGAGGAGGTCGTGTACGCCGTCGACACGAGCCCCTATCCGGCCGTCCGCATCGTCCCCAACCCGCTTTCCGAGCTGCTCCCATGAAGTTTCCCCGCTTCGGGTCCGACGCTTTCCATCGCGGACTCGTCCGCTCGGGAACGGCAGTGTGGCTGGTCGCCGGGATCGCGCTCCTCGCCGCGACCGTCCGCACGCAGTGGCCGGCTCCCGCCGCGGCGAGCACGACGGCGGCCCCGCTGGCCTCGCCCGAGTCCGCGCGCTCCGTCTACCAGCCGGCGGGTTCCATCGAGGC
>DATAAG010000900.1:0-16986 GCA_036260235.1 Longimicrobium sp. | reverse complement strand
GCAGGGCGGCGAGGGCGAGGGTGCGAACGGTGCTGTTCATTGGTCAGGGGAAATGTGAGTGGACAGCTGCGGGAATGATGCTGACGAGCACGAGAATGCTCGCGGCATGATTCCGTGTACGTGTGTGGGAGCGAAGGGGGGAACGAGCTCCGCCGGTGATGCCCCGGGGATGGGCAGGCGGCACGACCTCTCTGCCACGCTCTGTGGCAGCACTTCCAGCACCTGGAAATGATAACGGCGTATCGAACTTTTCGACAGGTGTGCGTCTGCACGGGACGTGAGCGGGAAACGTGGATGGTGCCGCCGGGCGCGGAGCGAGGGATGCGGAAGACGCGGGTGCCGCGTCCGACGCCCGCTTCTTCGCTTTGCGAAGCCGGGCCGTCCGCACCAAGCTGCCACGGGCCGGGAGCTCCGGTACCGAATCACCCGGGCGCGCCCCCCGCGCTGATGGAAACGGCAGGGAGGATGGAGATGGAGCTGATCGCGAAGCGCGACGTCGACCTGACGCCCGCGGAGCGCGACCTGGTCTCCGCGTGGCGGGACGACTGCTTCGGCGACCAGGCGTGGACGGGCGGGTACTCCTGGGCACCCCCGAGTGGCGCCTGTTCCTGCTGGATGGCGGAACGCCCGTCAGCCACCTGAAGATCGTCACCCGGCGGGGCACCGCCGCGGGCGATCCGGTGCGCCTGGGCGGCATTGGCAGCGTGATGACGCCGACGCCCTTCCGCGGACGCGGCTACGCGTCGGAGCTGCTGCGCCGGGCGGGGTCGTTCATGTTCGATGACCTCGGCGTGGAGCTGGGGCTGCTGTTCTGCCTCCGCGGGCTGGTGCCCTTCTATCGCTCCCTGGGGTGGATCGAGGTCGAATCCCCGGTGTGGATCGAGCAGCCCGCGGGGAGGGTCCCCTGGCCGGAGTCCGCGATGGCGCTGCCCCGCCCGGGCGTTCCGTGGCGCGACGGGGAAGTCGACGTGTGCGGCATCCCCTGGTGAGTGCATCGGGTCGGATGGATGACGGGCGCCGCAGCCGCGGCGCTCCTCGCCGTTCCATCCTGCGCCGGCGTTCGCCAGCTTTGCGTGCGTGTCGTCATCGACCCTTCTCGACGGCAGTCTGGCCACAGGAGGATCGCGCCGTGACCCCGTTCCCCATCCGCGAAGCGATCGCCGACGACATCCCCGCGCTCGTCCGGGTGCACGTCACCGCCTGGAACGCCACCTATCCGTGGTACCGATCGCCCCCGACGCACGAGTTGCGCGAGAGGCAGTGGCGGGCCGCGTTCCGGGAGAACGCCGCCGACTGGTTCTGCTTCGTCGTGCAGCGTGAGGACGGCGAGCTGGTGGGGTTCGCCCAGGCGAACGGGTACGCGGAGCCCGATCAACCGGATTATGGCGGCGAGCTGAACAAGATCTACCTGCTGCGGGAGTACCAGCGCCGGGGGCTGGGGCGCAGGCTGATGGGCCGCGTGGCGCGCCGGTTCCTGGACCAGGGAATCACGTCCATGCTGCTGTTCGCGGACGCCGGGAACCCCTCCTGCGCCTTCTACGAGGCGCTGGGCGGGGAGAAGCTGGTTGCGCCGGACGGCACCGTGGCCGACGCGAACTACGGCTGGCGCGACCTGCGGCGCCTCGCGGACGCCTGCCCCGTGGAATCCGCATAACCGTTTGCTGGCCTGTCGCTTGCGGCATTCTCTCCACCCCGTCTGGTTCAACCGAGGAGGAGAGCGATGAGCAACGAATCCACCCGGCAGGGCGAAAGCGGAAAGCGCGGCGCCGAGGCGTCGCAGGAGTCCGGCAGCGGCCAGCAGCCGCGCCAGGGCGACCGGCGGACGGAGTTCTACGGCGCCGGCGAGCGGGAGGAGAAGCATCACTTCGCGCCGGGGCACGCGCCCTCCGAGCAGGGCGACCGCGGCACGCCGAGCCCGGAGACCATCAAGCAGCACCAGGCCGGCTTCGGCGGCGGTGGGGGAGGGCACCACGGGGCCAAGGGGGCGGGGCCGGAGAACAGCGAGGAGATCGCCTCGCGCGGCGAGCCCCGGGACGAGCACGCGCGCCACGGCAGGCACGACCTTCCGGGCGACCGGTCGCAGGACTGAGCCCGCGGCTTCCGGGAGCTTCCGTGATGAGGAAGGGCGCCGCCGGCGCGGCGCCCTCCGCGTTCCTGGCCGTACGATGCTCTGGCGCGCCGGTGCCCGGGGCATGAGCGTGGGAGGGATCACTGGCGCAGCGGCCCGGGAGACTGGAATGAGCGAGCAGCCGGCCGGCCCGGCAGTCCACGAGGTGTTCGTCTACCTCTGCGTGCGCGGCGGGGACGCCGCCATCTCGTTCTACACGAGCGTCTTCGGCGCGCGCGAGACGTTCCGGCTGCAGGAGCCGTCGGGGCGGGTGGCGCACGCCGAGCTGCAGCTGGGCCCCGCCACCCTCATGCTGGCGGACGAGCACCCGGAGCACGGCATCCTGAGTCCGCTGGCGTTCGGCGGCACCGGGACCGCCATCCACCTGCACGTGGACGACGTCGACGACCTCGCCCGGCGGGCGGCGGACGCCGGCGCGGTGATCCTCATCGGCCCGGCCGACCAGGCGCACGGCGAGCGCCAGTGCCGCCTGCGCGACCCGTTCGGACACGAGTGGCTGCTGGGCCACGCCATCGGCGAGCCGCTGTCGCCCGAAGAGATCCGCCGCCGCTTCGAAGGCGAGGCCGGCTGATGCGCCTGCGCCGATCCACGCTCGCACGCTCGCACTCTTCACCTGTCACACGCGGCGGCTGATGTCCGTTCTCTCCTCACGGAAACATCCTGTCACCGCCCCGGGAACCATCGCATGATCCGCATCGCCCCCGTCCTTCTGCTCGTCCTGACCGCCGCGTGCTTCGAGGAGCCGACCATCGGCCCCACGTGCACGACGCAGCCCAGCCAGGCCGCCGGCGCGTGGCAGGACCTCTCCGACGCCGAGCTGCGGGCGGAGGTGGAGCGGGCGTGCGGGCGCGTGCTCATCGGCTTCAAGGAAGCAGGCGCGTCCAGGGGTGTGGACGACCTGGGCCAGAGCATCACCAGCCCGGAGACCGTCATCCGGATGAAGGCCTTCGTCCGGGAGCGGGGAGTGACCATCGAACTGGAGTACGACCTCATTCCCGCCATCGCCGGGTGGATGCCCGCGCGGCTGGACCTGGTCACCACGCTGCGCCAGCATCCCAACGTCGACAGGATCGAGCCGGTCTTCCCCGGCGCGCGCTGGGATTGATCCTCCGCGAATGATGCCGCCCGGCCACCTGCACGACGTGCTCGCGGACGGGGTGGCGCCGCGGCAGCTGGAGGAGGGGATCTACTCCGTCCTTCCCATGGACGCAGGGCCGCACCACTACGACTCGTGGGCGGCCCTGTACGACTTCGTGGTGGGCAGCCGGCCCTACAACCGGCTGGTCTGGGGATGCCCGCCGCGCGAGTACGGGCGCTTCGCGGCGCGGGCGGTGCGCTCCGCGGACGGATGCCTCCTGGAGGCGGGATGCGGATCGCTCGTCTTCACCGCCGCCGTGTACGGGCGGGCAGACCGGCCGCTGATCCTGATGGACCAGTCGCTGGGGATGCTGCGGCGGGCGCGGGAGCGGCTGATCGGGATGGTGGGCCGCGTTCCGGGTCACGTGGCGCTGCTGCAGGGGGACCTGCGCGCCCTCCCGTTCCGCCCCGCCGCCTTCCGGACCATCCTCTCGCTGAACGTGCTGCACGTGGTGCCGGATCCGCAGGCGATGCTGCGCCCGCTGGCGCGGTGCCTGGCGCCGGGCGGCGGCTTCTACGCCACCAGCCTGGTGCTGAGCGGGAGCAGGCGCGACCGCGCGATGGCCCTGTACCACCGCATGGGAGAGTTCGCCCCACCCCGCACCCCCGACGAGTTCACGGCGGTGCTGGCGCAGGCGCTCGAGGTCGGACCCGCCGTCCACGTAGTGGGGAGCATGGCCTTCGCCGAGTGCGCCATCTCCTGAAACAGATCGGCCTCACACGGATTCGACGGAGTCAACGGAGGGAAGATTCCGCTGACTCCGTCGAGTCCGTGTGAGGCTCCTTTTTCCTTCGATAGATGCGTTACGGGCCATCGACGCGTAGCGAGCCTCCAGGTCGCGCTGCAGCCGCGCCTTGCTGCTGCTTTCCGCGGATGTGCGCCATCCGCTCGCGCGCGCCGGCCTGGCGGCCGCCACGCCGTGGTCCACTCCCCGGCTCGAGCGAAAGGCTTGGTCCGCAGCAGCTGCAGGACTATACTCGACCCAGCGGGCGAGCAAAGGGTAACGACGAAAGATTCATGCACGGATGAAGGGCGAGGGGGCGCCGGACGGTAGCGCCACGAGCAAGTCCGGCCCGCGGGAGGCACCTTTTACGCCGAAAGATAACCATTATGTCCACGGAAAATGATGTACACCACGAGCTGGGGGAAGTATGGCGCAGCGCAGTGGCTGGAGACGCGGGTGCTCTCGATGCCCTGCTGGGGCTCGCACTGCGCTTCGATGTCTCGTCCGCGGAGGGGCGCTCCGCGCGGCGGCTGGTCAGCCGGACGTACGTGGCCTACGCCAAGCAGGCACGCGCACGGGCGGTGCTGGCGCGAGAGCCGAATTCCGCCGCGCTCCACCGCGAGTCCCTCCGCTACCTGGGAATGGCGCTGCTCGCCAGGCGCTGCGACCCGGCGGCGGCCGGTGCCGCCGGAACGCGCCCGGACGACGTCACTTCCGCTGCCGCCTCCCCGCCCGCCGTCCCCGCTTCCCTGCTGGACCCACCCCCCGACCCGCCGGTGAACGTCATCGCCTCCTCCAGGTCGGCCACGGGGGCGGAGCTGCGCTGGCTGGTCCCGGACGACCACGGCAAGGCCATCACTCGCTACCGGATCACCACGGTCCCGTCGCTGGGACTCCCGGCGGCCGCCGGGAGCGCGGTTCCCACGACGGTCACGGGGCTCGCGCCGAGCCCGACCCCGGTGACCTTCGTCGTCGAGGCGGAGAACGCCGACGGCTGGAGCCTCCCCTCCCTCCACTCTCCTCCCGTCATGCTGGGGGGGCGGTCCCGGGCGCACCCGGAGAGGTTACGCTCACGGCCAGGGGAGCCGTGCTCGATGCCCGCTGGAACGCTCCCGCGGACGTGGCGGCGACCGGGTACGTGGTCACGCTCCAGGACGAGGGCGGCGCGCTGGTGGAGCAGCAGCTCCTGGCGACCGCCGCGACGACCGCCTCGTTCGTGGGGAAGGCGAGCGGGCAGTACACGGTGGCCGTCCGGGCACTGGCCGCCGGGGGGTACGGAGCGGAGGCGAGTTCCGCCGTCGCGACGCTGACCGCGGCGGCGGCCAGCCCCTCACGCTTTCCACCGCCGGTGTTCCCCCCCTTCTCCTCCGATCCGCTCCTGCTCCTGGACGCGGGCGGGTACGACCCCGCCGCCCTGCGGAAGCGGCTCGCCGCCGCGGTCGCCACGGGAACCAAGTGGCGCTACGAGTACCTGAGGGAGCAGGCCCTGCGGATGGCGCAGGACGCGCTCGGCTACGAGGCGCACATCACCTCGCTCATGCAGATGGCGCTGACCAAGATGCAGACCGCGCAGCTCCTGGCGAGCCCGGTGCTCCAGACAGCCCTGTCAAGCATCGAGGGCGACACCCAGGAGCTTCGAAAATTGGCCGGGTCGGCGAGCGTGGAAGATCTGGTGCGCCAGCTGGCCAGGGAGGCGTCGACGGCAATGCTGCTCCAGGCCATCCTCGCCTGGCTGGTCGTGCACGAGCCCCTCGAGTTCTGGATCGGGCTCTTCGACCGCATGGTCGACGACGTGTCGAACGCCGATATGGCGCTCCCGCGGACGGGCGGCTACCTGGAGGACGTGTACGAGGACACGGAATTCGGCGACGCCATCCAGGCGGCGGCGCATGACCTTCGCGCCGAAGCGGCCAGGCAGATCGACGACATGGCCGCTCCGCTGCGGAGCGCGGTTGCGCAGGTGGTCGCCGAGACCAGCAAGGCCCTGGGAACCATGTTCGGCAGCTTCGACATGCCGCTGGTGATGAAGCCCGCGGGAGCGGGGCTTCCGGACGCGCCGAACGTGAATCCGCTCGCCAACGTTCTGGGCGAGCTCACGGACGCGGTCGAGTCGCTGGTGAGCGGGATCAAGGAGGAGGTGGACAAGGTCCTGGCGGCCGCCGCCGCCGGCGACCCGCAGCTCTTTCGCGCCGTGATGGTGACCTACCTGGCGCTGCCGGTCCTGGCCTTCCTCTCGATCGCGGCCGCGGGCGGCCCCGCCGCCGCCGCGGCGCTGGCCGCGGCCGTGCTGCTGGCGGCGCAGGAGCTGGCGCATCTGCTGGCAAGGTTGCTCTCGGGTCCGCTGCAGAAGCAGCTCCGGGAGGCGAAGGAGCGGGTGCTTGAGACGGTGGGCGAGCTGCAGGCGCTGTTCGCGCGGCAGATCGCGGATCTCCACAACCCGGCGGCTGCGCTGGAGCTGGTTAGCGGTCACCTGCTGGAGATCAAGAACCTGCTGCCGGAGGTCTTCCTGGACGACGCGGCCGCCCTGCTGGGCGCAGGACGCCGCGCGCTGGCGGACAGGGCCACGGCGCTGGGGCTCGCGGCCGAGCGCGCCCTGGGATTCGAGAACGCCACCGCCTTCGACGCCGTGCGGCCGGACTACGAGACGGGGCTCTCGCTGGCGCCGCAGCTGCCGGGCGGGAGCGACGCGTCACGGCTCGCCGGGGCAGCGCTGCTGCGCGACCTTCACCGGCTCGAGGCCCAGCGCGCGGGCCTGCTGGACGGCAAGGAAATGGAGGTCACCTTCCGGCTGTCGCTGTCCCGGCTGCTGGGCGATACCGGGGCCGTCGTCACCGCGCCTCCGGCGGCAGGCTTCGCGGAGTTCCTCGCCGCGGGACAGCTGCTGCTGCGGATCGGCGAGGGAGACCTGCTGGACCGTGCCTTTCCCGGGCTTTACCGCACGCTCATCCAGTCCATCGGCGTGACGGGCGTGTTCGCGTCCGGGCAGGTGGCTTCGCCGTCCGGAGTTCCGCTCACCATCACGCATCTCGGTACCGCGCGGACGCGGATCCGGCGCGGCGCGAACCCCGCGTCCCCGCCCGTAGCTCCGCCGCCGGCCGCGCCGCTCTCCGCCACGGTGGCGAACTACGCCGCCGCCGTCCTTGACCGGCAGGAGCTCAAGGAGGAGGTGAACGCCCTCATCGACTTTTTCGTTACCACCGTGCTGCAGTACCAGAAGACCGTGGGAAAGGGAATGAAGATCGAGGGGCCGACCATCGCCTCGCAGGTCGAGCCGTTCTTTACCGCCCAGCTGCCCGAGCTGATGGTCTTCCGGATGGTGCGGAACAGCGGCGGGGTCATCGACGTCGCCGCGGTGAGGGAGGAGGCCAGGACGGAAGTCACGAAAATCCTCGACCCCTGGTGGGCGCTTCTCAACGATCCTGCCAAGAGCTCTGCCGAGTGGACGCGGGTGACGGAGTCAACGCTGACGCCCCCTTCCATGACCTTCAAAAAGCCCTCGCGCGACACGACCACCCGCGAGCTCGAGGCGCAGGGGATCCACGACAAGCTCGCCGACAGCACCGCCCTCCGGCAGCTCATGTCCCGGGCTGCGTCCGCCGCCGGCGCGGCAGCCATGGCCGCCGCGGCATCCGCCCATGCCCAGGCGGTGGGGAAGTGGGCGGGCGCGACGCTGCAGGAGGACCGCGACCCGCACGTCCGCAGCCTGGGGTTCGTGACCCTGGTGCAGGACCTTCCGCCGGAGAGCGCCGTGTTCAACCTTCTCCCCGAGCCGGCCGCGGCCGCCGGGGCGCTTTCGCGCGTACCGGCGGCAGGTTTTGCCCAGGCGCCCGTTTCCGCCGCGCGGACGCTGCAGTACCGGCCATTCGAGAACCGGGGGCTGGACGGCGAGTTCCTCCTCACCCTGGGCCGATCCCCCGCGGCGGGGCTGCCGGGGGACATCCTGCTGGACGTGACCGTCCGGGGATGCTTCGACGAGGACCTCGCCGCCACGGTGCGCGCCAGCGGCACCCAGGCCGCCACGCAGTTCGGCCTGGCCAACGCGGTCGCGCTCGCCGCCGGCAGCACGCTGGTGTATCCCGGCACGCTCCCGGACCTGGACGTCGGGGCGGCGCATGTCCGCACCATCCATTTCAGTGCCCGCGCGCACCGCGACCTGGTGCTGCGCAACGCCCTGGCTGCCGCGTACGCGGCGAACCCCCGGGCGGCCTCGCCCGTTGTCGACGGGCTTGCGTTCGACCTGAATGCAAGGCCGCTGGGCCTGCACGACCCGCTGACGGACGTGGAAGGCGCGGCGCCCTCGAGCCTGACCTTGCAGTTCCAGCAGAACCCGCCGGCGAACCTGGGCGCGCTCGAGAGCACCCTCGTCGTCACACCGGCAGACCTCGGCATCCTGGATCCGCTTCGCACCGCTCCCGTGGGCGGCGTGGTGGGCCTCGGCATCGCCATCATCCGCACGCCGCCCACCCGCGGGACGAAGAAGGGTCCGGCGCCGCCGCCGGCGCCGCCCAGGATCACGGTGGACCCGGTGCTGGCTTCGCTGCTGCCGGTGACGGGACGGCTGCTGCTGATGACGTACCTTCCGCAAGCACCGGTATGGGGGGACACGCTGTGGCGGGACGCGAGCCCGGTGAGCGTGCACGTCAAATTCCACGACGACGGCGACGACGACAGAGGCGGGATCTACGACGTGATCTTCAGCGTCAGCATCGCGCCGCCCGTGCGGGCCACCCGCACCACGCCGGTGACGACCTGAGCGTACGGCACCACGGCAGGGGAGGCGGCAGGCGAGCTTCTGCTACGCGCAGCCTCATCCCGTCTCTTCATGTCCGTTGCAGTGGCGATACGGGAGCACTCTGATCCTGGCCGCACTCACAGCGCCGGCCGGCTGCCACATGGTCAACGGAGTCAGCGGAGGAAACTCCGCTGACTCCGTTTGACTCCGTGTGAGGCCCGATCTTTCCGATTCGAAGAATCGGCTACGGAGCCATCGACGCGTAGCGCGCCTCGAACGCGGCGAAGGCGCGCTCCAGGTCACGCTGCAGGCGCGCCTTGCCGCTGGTCTCGGCGAACGCGCGGCAGCGTTCGCCCTGCATGCCGCCGGCCGCGGGCGCGCACTCCGCCACGGGCTGGTCCCTGCGCAGGTCCTGCCACACGCTGGCTCCGCGGATGAAGGCGTGCTCCAGCGACGTGCGCGCCATCCGCTTGAGCGTAAGGTAGTCCAGCCCCTGGTCCAGCGCCGCCCGCAGGTACTCCATCGTCATCTCCGAGCGCCCTACCCCCTCGTCGTCCGTGGCCAGCGCCACGGGAACGCCGCGGGCCAGGTAGGTGCGCAGCGGGTGCTCGTCGCCGCTCACCCCCAGGATCACCGCGTTGCTGGTGAGCGCGATCTCCACCATCACCCGGCGCCCGGCCATCTCCCGCAGCAGCTCGTGCGCGCCGGTCTCGTGCATCACGTCCACCCCGTGGCCAATGCGGTCCGCCATCGCCACCCACACCGCCTGCGCGATGTGAAAGCGCAGCCCCTCCGGCGGCACCAGCCCCGGCGCCAGCTCGCCCGCGTGCAGGGTCACCTTCACCCCCGGGTACAGGGTGCGCAGGTAGCCGATCATCCGCATCTGCAGCGAGTAGTCGCGCATGGCGACCCGGCTGTCCTCCGGCTGCACCAGGTTGAAGCCCACCACGCTGGTGTCCCTGGACGCCAGCACGAAGCCCATGAGGATCTGCGCGAACACCTGCTCCGGCGGGTTGCCGCGGCTCACCTGGTACAGCCAGCGCACCGTCACCCGGCAGCCGGGGTCCGCCGCCGGCGTGCCGCAGGCCAGCACCGTGTCGCGGCGCGCCTCCACGCCGTCCAGGTTGGCGCTTGCCACCCTCGCCGAGTCCGCCAGCCCCAGCGCCAGCAGCGTGTCGCGCATCCGCGCGAAGTCCGGCGTCCACCCGGCGCGGTCGCCCAGGGTGCGGGCGGCACGGCCGTCCGCGGTCAGCATCAGCTCCAGGTAGCTCACCCCGCCCGCCGCCGCCCGCGAAGCCGCTTCCGCCAGCATGTCGCCGGTGCGCCGGTCCGCCGCGGTGAACCGTCCGAAGGTGTTGAAGAACTGGTCGTGGCCGTTCAGGCGCGCCGGGTGCCAGTTGCGCATGGACATCGCGTCGATCAGCTGCCCGTAGATCCCCGTGTTCGCCACCGCCTGCGCGGCGGAGAGGATGCTGTCGCCGGAGGGCGTGCAGGGCGCGTTCACGATGCGCGGCGTCCGCAGATCGATGCATCCGCCGTCCTCCGCGGCCCAGCGCAGGTAGCTCTCCGCGTACACGGCGCCGGAGAGGTGGCTGTGCAGGTCGCCGCCCTTGGGCATCTCCCGCAGAAAGGCGGTGAGCAGCGGCGGCTGTTCGCGGACGGCCTCGAAGTACCGCGCCGTCCGCGCCTCCGGCGAGTTGCCCGGCTGCTGGGCGGCGGCGGACAGGGGGAGGACTGCGATAAGGAGGGCCGCGGCGGCCGCGCGGCGCGGAAGATGGATCGGCATGGGGGATGATGACGTGCGGCGTGGCGAGATGAACCGGATGGAGGCCGAACTTACGCTGCGCCCGCCGCGCGGGAAAGCAGGACGATGGCGCGGCGGCCGCGCGACGCGCATCATGCTTGCGGATGGCGCGGCGGAAGCGGTGCGGACGAACGCGAAAGGACGGGGCGATGAGGACGCTGATCGCGGTGGCCGTGGTGCCGTTGCTGGCGGGGTGCATCAACACCTTTCGCACCGGCCCCGTGCCGGGCACGGATGCCAACCAGGAAGTGCAGATCCCCGCCGGCCAGACGCGCACCTTCGACGAGGAGCGCCTGGTGATCGGCTTCTGGGAGGTGCTGGAAGACTCGCGCTGTCCGGTGGGCGCGCAGTGCGTCACCGCCGGCAACGCCAGCGTGGGACTGGTGCTGCAGGAGCGCGGCGAGGCGACCAGATCGGTGACGCTGAACACCACGGCCCAGCCCCGGCGCGTGAGCCACGAGGGATACGTCATCGAGGTGGTGGACCTGCAGCCCCTCCCCACCACCGCCGGTCCCCCGGACGTGGAGAGCTACGTCGTGCGCCTGCGCGTCACGCGGGGGTAGGTCACGCACCCCGAACGCCGGCCCCGCACGGGGCCGCGGCCTGGTACGTCCCCCGCGGGCTGATCCGATCCGGAAAGACAACGGCGAGAGGTACAGCGGGACGAGACAAAAGCCAGAGGATACGGAGGGCCACTTGCCGATCCTCTGTTCCTCTGGCTGTTCTCCGTCCCTCCGTACGCCACTTCTTCTGCAGCGCCTGCAGGCGCGGCATGAGCGCAGCCTACTGCACCAGGCGCAGGATCTCGTCATAGATCTCGCGCGAGAGCTGCTCGGTGAAGGCGCGGGACAGTTCGCGCATCAGGTCGCCGCGGGCGTCGTCGCGGCGGCCGGGGTCGAACAGGCGGCGGTCGTCGTCGCTCAGCAGCAGCTGGCGCCAGTCGCCGGCGTAGTCGCCTTCGCGGTAGGGGCGCGAGGCCTGCGGCACCACCCGGTCGCTGGTGACGATGCGGCGGTCCGCCACGTCCACCACCGCGTAGCGCACCCGCGCCCACGCCTCGCGCCGGCCGGAGCGAACGACGAAGGCGGTGTCGGCGCCGGAGCGGGTGCGCGCCGCCCGCCGCTCGCGGTTGGGCTGCGGCTCCGTCACCGCCACGCTGTCGATCTCCACCATCACCACCAGGTCGGCGCCCACCGCGCGGCCCAGGCGCGCGGCCTCGGAGGTGTAGCCCAGGTCGTCCAGGTCGAAGCGCCGGGCCTGGCGCCGCACCTCGCGCGGGTCCACCACCTCCACGAACGCGGGCGGCCGGGCCCAGGCGCCCGCCTCCAGCTCGTTCTCCACGTCGCGCAGGAACGACGCGGGGAGCGCCTGCTCCGCGGACGGGCTGGCGGCCACGGGGAGGACCGCCACCCGCAGCGTCCCCTCCGCCAGCGCGTACTCCTGCGCGTCGATGATGCGGCCGATTCCCGGGAACTGCGGCCCCAGCGCGGAGACGGCCCGCTCGGCCACGCCGTAGGCGGCGCGGAAGCGGCCGGCCGCCGTCTCGCTCTCCACCCAGTCCGCGTAGACGGCCAGCCGCGCCTCGTCGGCGCCGCGGCGCTGCTCGGCGGTGGGCTGCCAGCGGCCCACGCGCTCCAGCCGCCCCAGCGCGTCGCCGAAGCGCCCGGACTGCGCCAGCTGTGCGCTCTGGTCCAGCGCGTGGTCGATGGCCGCGTCCAGCACGGCCCGCCGGTGCTGCGCGTAGTCGGCGGGCACGGCCAGCTCCACGCCCACGGCGGCCGCGTCGCGGCGCAGGTCGTCCAGCTGCAGCAGCGCCTCCGCCGCGTCGTCGTGGGCGCCGGCGGACGCCGCGGCGCCGGATTCCGTCAGGTACTGCTCCACGGCCCGCGCCCCCGTCTCCTGCAGCCGCGCGCGGGCGTCGGCCAGCGAGGGGTCGCGGCGCACCGCGTCGATGTAGCGGCGCGCGGCGTCGGCCGGGCGGCCGCGCTCCTCCAGCCGCAGCCCCTGCTCGTAGCGCTTGCCGGCGGACATGCATCCCGCCACGGAGAGCGGCAGCAACGCGGCGACCAGGGCCGCACGGCGAAGATGGACGTGGATTCTCATTGGGGATGATCGGCGTCTCGGTGGGGAAGAAAACGCGTGTGTCAAAGTATCCCACCCCGCAGGGAGTGTCGAGGTCCCGTGTTCCATGGTTCCCTCTCCGCCGGGAGCGGGACGCGTCAATCCGCCTTCGACCCCGCCAGGCTCTCCCACTCCGCGCGGGTGATGCGGTACACGCGCACCCGGTGCGTGCGGAACTCCGCCATCTTCCAGAACGCCATCCGGTTCCGCTCCGCCACCCGGATGGACCCCGCGTTGTCGGGGTGGATGAGGGAGATGAGGTGCGGCACGTCGAGCGTGCGAAAGGCGTGGTCGCGGCTGGCGCGGGCCGCCTCCGTCGCGTAGCCGCGGCCCCAGAACTCCGGGGCCAGCGCGTACCCCACCTCCACGTGCCGCTCTCCCTCCACCTCCTGCGCCAGCAGGCCGCAGCGCCCCACCAGCCGCCCGTCCTCCTTGCGGACCGTGGCCCACAGGCCGAAGCCGTGGCGGGCGTAGTACGCCGGCCACGTGTCGCGCACCTTCCGCCAGTACTCCTCGCGGGGCGGGGGAGGGCCGCCGATGAAGCGGTTCATCCGCGCGTCCTGGTACATCTCGTAGAGCGCCGCGTGGTCGTCGTCGGTCAGCTCGCGAAGCAGCAGGCGCGGAGTCTGGATCACGATCGTCATCCGTCGGGCGAACGATGAGCTCGGCTCAGTGTTCACGCCGGGTATCGCGTTCCGGCGAAAGCGGTTATCCTTGAAGTGCCTGCGTCTTCCGCGCAAGGCCTTTCCCGCATGACAGGCAGGATGATGGACCAGTCGGACGATCCCCGCTGGGAGCTGGCCAACGCGCTGACGCACGCCGCCGGCGTGGTGGCCGCGCTGGCCGGCGCGGTGGTGCTGCTGGTGGCGGCGGCCCGGCACGGCGGCGCGCGGGAGATCGCGAGCAGCGCCGTCTTTGCCGCGACGCTGGTGCTGCTCTACGCCGCGTCCACCCTGTACCACCTGGCGTGCACGCCGCGGGTGAAGGAGCGGCTGAAGGTGTTCGACCACTGCGCCATCTACCTGCTCATCGCGGGGACCTACACCCCGTTCACCCTGATCGGGCTGCGCGGCGGCTGGGGATGGAGCCTCTTTGGCGTGGCGTGGGGGCTGGCCGTGGCGGGGGTGGTGTTCAAGCTCTTCTTCACCGGCCGCTTTCCCCGCCTGTCCACCGCCATCTACGTGGGGATGGGGTGGATGGTGCTCGTCGCCGTCGGGCCCATGCTGGACCGGCTTTCCCCCGCCACGCTGGGCTGGCTGCTCGCCGGGGGGCTGGCGTACACCGGCGGTACCTTCTTCTACCACAACCGCCGCCCGTACGCGCACGCCGTGTGGCACCTGTTCGTGCTGGCCGGCAGCGTGTGCCACTACGCCGCCGTGATGACGCAGGTGCTTCCACCCGGAGCATAGACGACGCGTGACGACCGCCACCCGAATCCGCCCGCGAGGACCTCCCTCGCGGGCGGATTCGCTTTCCCCTCCCCGTACCCGCCACAGGTGGTCCGCCGGAGCGGGTGCGAGGGCGATCGTTGGCCCCGGATATCGGAATAGGATATAATGCAACCGGAACGGAAGCCGCTGGAGTGGATCGGCTCGGCGCGGCGAGAGCTCAAGAATTTCCTACCGCTGGCGCGCCACGTGGCGGGAGTGAAGCTGGGGCCCGTCCAGGAGGGTCACGATCCGGAGGATTGGAAGCCGCTGGATCAGGTCGGCCCGGGTGCACGCGAAATCCGCATCCGGACCTTTCAGGGCGGCACCGTGCAGCACCGGGTCGTCTACGTGGCCAGGTTCCCGGAAGCGGTGTACGTGCTCCACGCGTTCGAGAAGAAGACGGAGAAGACACCACCACACCACATCGAGGTCGCCGCGAATCGATACCGGGAACTGCTCCGGCGGCGGCGAGCCCACAAAGGAAGAAAGGTTCATCATGAGCCGGGAACCCTTGCCCGTCGGCGGCAGCTTCGTAGAGCACATCACACCGGTGGGGGGAAACATCTTCGCCGATCTCGGCTTTCCCCCTGAAGAGGCGGAGAACCTCCGCGTTCGCTTCAGGCTGATGACGGAGGTGCTCCGGATCATCCAGGAGCGGGGGCTGCGGCAGCAGCAGGCCGCAGCGGTCTTCGGCGTTTCGCAGCCGCGGATCAGCGACCTCAAGCGCGGGCGCATCGACTCCTTCACCATCGATTCGCTGGTGAACATGCTCGCCCACGCCGGGGTGTCGGTGGAGGTGACGGTCCGCGCGGCGGCGTGACGGCCGGCGGACCGGCCATCTTCGCTGGATGAAAGCACTTCCATCCACCGCACGGACCTGCTACTTTTCGGGTTGCGGTCCACGTCCGCGCCCTCCCCGCGTCTCCGAGGTTCCTCCCGTGTCAGCCATGCCGTTCCTTTCCCGCGTCCCGGCCGGCGTTCTGACGCTCCTGCTGCTGGCGGCCTGCGACAACCCGGCGCGTCCCGATCCGGACCCGGAGCCGAAGCCCACGGTCCCCGCGGCGCCCGGGGACGCGCTTGCCGTGCTGAGCTGCACGGCGCAGGTGCGCACCTCGGCCGTCAGCTGCAAGCCTTACGACCCCGCGACCGATACGGAGGGCGGGGCGGAGGTGAACGCGCGGCTGGCGAGCGCGGGCGCGTCCTACGACGGGCAGGCGGGCGTGTTCTCCGTGGACATGACCGTGCAGAACCTGCGGGTGGAGCGCATGGGGACGACCGACGGGCCCACCGTCGCCGGGGTGCACGTCCACTTCCTCGCCGGGCCCTGGGCGCCCAACGGCAAGGTGGCGGTGCGCAACGCGGAGGGAAGCGGCCCGGCGGGACAGCCGTACTACCGCTGGCCCCAGGTGCTGGCGCTCGACGCGGTGAGCCAGCCCCGGCGGCTGGAGTTCACCGTGCCCTCCGGGGTGCAGACCTTCCAGTTCTGGGTGTACGTGCAGGCGCCGCTGCTGCCGGTGGTGGTCTTCGACCGCGTGGCCGAGAACAACCGCGACATCTGGCGGGTGGCGCTGGACGGCAGCGACCTGGTGCGGCTGACGACGCACGCCACCGACGACCGCGATCCCACCGCCGGCGGTGGTACGGTGGTCTTCACCACCTTCCGGCACAACAGGCCCGAACTGTACGCCCTTCCGCTGGTGGGCGGCGCGGAGTTGCGCCTGACCAGCACCACGGCCAGCGAGGGCGAACCGGCGCTCACCCGCGACGGCACGTGGCTGGCCTACACGTCCGACGCGGGCGTCGGCCTTCCCAAGGTGTGGACGGTCAAGACCGGCGGCGGCAACGCCACGCGCGCGATCCCGAGCACCACCGACTCGGGAGTTGAGCCGGAGGCCGCGCCCGCGTGGCATCCGTCGGGCGGCCGGCTGGCGCTGGTCGCAACCCTGAGAGGCACGGCGGACGTGTTCGACCTGGGGCTCGGCGGCGCTCCGACGCTGCTGCAGGGCGGGAACTCCACCGCCGAGGTGGACCCGACGTGGAGCCCCGACGGCGCGTACGTCGCCTACACGTCCAACGCGACCGGCTCGGGTGACATCTACACGGTGCGGGTGGCGGACGGGGCGGTGACGCGCCTGACCTTCGGGGCGCAGGCGGAGGCGTATCCCACCTGGACCACGGACGGGCGCATCGTCTACCTGGAGATCCTGGCCACGGGCGAAAGGCAGATCCGCTGGCTGGACCCTGGCGTGCCGGGACGCGGGGGCGTGATCCCGGTGCCGGGAGGCACGGCCAGCCGGCCGCACGCGGTGCCGTTCTGAGGGGACGAACGGCGCCACCGCTTGACAGGACGGCGGTTTTTGGCGAAATTACCCGTCTTGTGTTGGAATACGGGTAAACCCCGTCCGTGCAACGGAGTTCAGACGACATGTACGCCATCATCCGCACCGGCGGCAAGCAGTTCCGGGCCGAGCCGGGCAAGACGCTTCGCATTCCGTCCGTCGACACCGAGCCCGGCGAGACGCTGCGCTTTGAGGACGTGCTCCTCGGGGCCGACGGCGACACGGTCAAGATCGGCGCGCCGGCGGTGTCCGGGGCGTCGGTGACGGCCGAGGTGCTGCGCCACGGCAAGGGCGAGAAGATCATCATCTTCAAGCACAAGCGGCGCAAGAACTACCGCCGCAAGCAGGGGCACCGTCAGAAGTTCACTGAGGTTCGCGTCGGCGAGATCAACCTCGGCTAAAGGAGAGCAGCCATGGCACACAAGAAGGGCGGCGGCTCGACCCGCAACGGGCGCGACTCGAACGCGCAGCGCCTCGGGGTCAAGCGCTTCGGTGGCGAGAAGGTTCTCGCCGGCAACATCCTCATCCGCCAGCGGGGGACCAGGTTCCACCCCGGCGCCAACGTGGGCA
>DATAAG010000899.1:0-3141 GCA_036260235.1 Longimicrobium sp. | reverse complement strand
GGTTCAAGCACTCCCACTGACCCGTGTTGTCAAGCTTCCGCGGGCCGCTGACCCGCTTCCATGGCGTCCGAACCGGTTTCACCCGGTCCGCCGCGTAGCGCCCGCCCTTGCGAGCGAGCCCTTCAATCTAACCCCCTCAGGCCTTCCGGTCAAGGGGTCGCGAAGAGGAAGCTTTCCGCTTTCGCTCCGCCGGTATTTCTCGCAACGCCTTAAATTTAAACCACTTAGGCGCTTCGGTCAAGGGGCCGTTTTCCGATTTCCTTCCCGTTCGACCCGAACGCCCTCCGTTCCGGAGACAGCCTTGTAAGCTATCAGCCCAGTAGCCGGCCGTCAACCCCCGGCGCGGCTCGCGGCGGACGACGTTTTCCGATCGGCTCTCTGAAGGGGTGCGAAGTATAACGAGCGCCTCACGCGAGGTCAACCCCCTTGTAGGGCGAGGGATGGAGGGTGTGGTGCGAAGGCGGGCGCCCCCCCTCCCCGGCCCTTCCCCCAAACTGCGCGGGGGAAGGAGAACGGCTTATCTTCGGCGTGATCAGTCTCCCCATCTCCCGTACGCGCGCGGACCACGCACGCGCACGCACCGAAGGATGCCGTACGGGAGCAGGGGGCCGGGGTGAGGGTCCCCGCGGGGACTCCGCAGCCGCACGCCGTTCGCCTGAGGGATGCGCGCCCGGAGGGCAGCGGAGGAGCACGCCCAGACACGCCGTTCGTCCTCTTTCCGCCAGCGGAACGGTTCTCGCCCGTAGCCGCGCGGCAGAGGGCGGATTATCATCCCGCGCGAGCATCCCTATATAAAGACGAGAAGCACGTGACGGACGCGGATCTGCCGATCGTGGTGGTGGGGGCCGGGGCCGCGGGGACGATGGCGGCGATCTTCGCGGCGCAGGCGGGGCGGCGGACGGTGCTGGTGGAGCGCACCCGCGACGGCGGCCGCAAGATCCTGATCAGCGGCGGCGGACGGTGCAACGTGCTGCCCTCGCAGGTGGATGCAGGACAGTACTTCACGGAGTCGTCGCGCAACACGATGAAGAAGATGCTGCTCTCCTGGCCCCTGGCGGAGCAGCGGCGCTTCTTCGAGGAGGAGGTGGGCACCCGGCTCGTCCTGGAACCGGAGACGGGGAAGCTGTTCCCGGAGTCCAACAAGGCGCGCCAGGTGCGCGACGGGCTGCTGGAGCTGGCGCGGCGGCGCGGGGCGGAGACGGTGTTCGACACGACGGTGGTGGGGCTGCGCCCGCCGGTGGACGGCGGCCCGTGGACGGTGCTGGCGGAGGGCGGGCGCGAGATCGCGGCGGCGGCGGTGGTGATCGCGACGGGCGGCCTGTCCGTGCCAGCCACGGGGAGCGACGGGACGGGGATGCGCATCGTGCGGCAGCTGGGCCACTCGCTCCACGACACCTACGCGGCGCTCACCCCGCTGACGGCGGACCCGCCGGTGCACGCGCCGCTCGCCGGCGTCTCTCTGGAGGTGACGGTGGAGGCGCCGCTGCCGAAAGGAAGCCTGTGGTCGCGCGGCGGGTTCCTCTTCACGCACCGCGGCTACAGCGGGCCCACGGTGCTGAACGTGTCGCACCTGGCGGTGCGCTCGGCGGGCGCCGGCGCGCAGCGGCAGCCGGTGCTGGTGCAGTGGACCCCGCTGGACGCGCGCGCCTGGGAAGCGCTGCTGCTGGAGCCCGGCCCCGGCACGGTGGGATCGCTCGCGCGGCGCCACCTGCCGCACCGCCTTGCGGACACGCTGCTGGACGAGTGCGGCGTGGACCCGGAGCGCACGCGGTCGCAGTTGCGCCGCGACGAGCGGGCGCGGCTGGTGGAGGCGCTGGCGCGCTATCCCCTGCCCTGGACGGGTGACGAGGGATACAGGAAGGCGGAGGTGACGGGCGGTGGGGTGCCGCTGGGCGAGGTGGACCCGCGCACGCTGGAAAGCCGCGTGGTGCCGGGGCTCTTCCTGTGCGGCGAGATCCTGGACTGCTTCGGGCCCATCGGCGGATACAACTTCTTCTGGGCGTGGGCGACGGGGCGGGCGGCGGGACTGGGCGCGGCAGCGCGGGTGATGGGGTGACGGGGTGATGGGGAACGGGGAACGGGGGAACGGGGGAACGGGGGAACGGGATGACGGATGCATCGTCCTCCGCGGCGGGGGAGCGGAGCGAGGCGGAGGAGCGGCTGCGGGCGGAGTTTCCGGTGGTGGTGGAGTGGCCCGTGGCGTGGGCGGACATGGACTACTTTCGCCACGCCAACCACGCGGTGTTCTTCACCTGGTTCGAGGGCGCGCGCATCGCGTACCTGGACCGCATCGGCTTTCGCGAGCTGACCGACGAGCGGCAGGTGGGGCCGATCCTCGCTTCCACCCACGCGCGGTACCGCCGCCCCGTCATCTATCCCGACACGGTGGTGGTGGGCGCGCGGGTGGTGGAGGTGGCGGACGACCGGTTCACGCAGGAGTACCGGCTGGTGAGCCGCGCGCTGGGCGAGGTGGCGGCGGAGGGCGGCGGAACGCTGGTCTCGTACGACTACGCCGCGGCCCGGAAGGCGCCGCTTCCGGACGCGGTGCGCGAGGCGATCCGGCGGCTGGAGGCAACGCTGGGCCGCGGGTGAGTGTCCCATGGAATGAGGATCGCGCGTAAGGCTCTGCCGGACAACGAGTTCGCGATTTGCCGAAATTGCGCGAGGTGGTTGTCACGGCCGGAGTTGGCCGTTATCTTCCCTGTGCTTCGGCGCGGGGTGCCGAACGGACCCGACTGGGCGTTCCCGCGGCCGACCACCAGTTGCGATTCACGCGGGCCGCCGCTTCTCACTTCCAGCGAGGTTACGATGGGTCTCGGTCTTGGTCCTTTCGAGCTTGTATTCATCTTCTTCGTCCTGCTCCTTCTCTTTGGCGCCAAGCGCCTGCCGGAGCTGGCGAACGGGATGGGCAAGGGCATCCGCGACTTCAAGCGTGCCCTGAACGGGGTGGACGAGCAGTCCGTCCAGGCCAACGCCCAGCAGAACTACCTGCAGCAGAGCGCGCCTCCGCAGGCACTGAGCTCCTCCAGCGCGGCCCCGGCGCAGCCGGCCGCCACCGTGGACGGCGAGCCCCGGCGCCTGTCGTAAGCGACGCCTCGCGGAAGCACGATCCAGCGGCCCCCGGCACCATGCCGGGGGCCG
>DATAAG010000898.1:0-4772 GCA_036260235.1 Longimicrobium sp. | reverse complement strand
TGTCGGCGCAGGTGGCAGCCCCGGGGGAGGCGGAGCGGGTATGCGGGATGATGCACAGGGCACTGGAGGGGCTGGTCGAGGCGCTGGAGGTCTCGCCGGGGCGGGCGATGGGGAGCATCGACGTGCTGCCGGAGGGGGAGCGGCGGCAGGTGGTGGAGGAGTGGAACCGGACGGAGGCGGAGTACCCGAGCGAGTGGTGCATCCACGAGCTGGTCGCGGCACAGGCGGAGCGGACGCCGGAGGCCGTGGCCGTGGTCTTCGAGGGCGACACGCTCACCTACCGGGAGCTGGACGCGCGCGCCAACCGGCTGGCCCACCACCTCGCCGCGCTGGGGGCCGGGCCGGAGGTGCGCGTCGGCATCTGCCTGGAGCGCTCGGCCGGGATGGTGGTGGCGATGCTGGCCGCGCTCAAGGCGGGCGCCGCGTACCTCCCCCTGGATCCCTCGTATCCTGCCGACCGGCTGGCGTACATGCTGGCCGACTCCGGCGCGTCGCTGCTGGTGACGCAGGCCTCGCTGCGCGGTCTCCTCCCCGCGGAGGGCGTGCGGGCCGTGCGGGTGGACGCGGACGCGGCGGAGATCGCGGCGGAGCCGGACGTGGCGTTGCGGACGGCGGCCGCACCGGAGAACGCGGCGTACGTCATCTACACCTCCGGCTCGACCGGCCGTCCCAAGGGAGTGGTGGTCACGCACGCCAACGCGGCGGCCTTCTTCGCGGGGATGGACGAGGTCGTCGGCGGACCGGTGCCGGGGACGTGGCTGGCGGTCACGCGCATCGGGTTCGACATCCACGTACTGGAGTTGTTCTGGACGCTGGCGCGCGGCTTCCGCGTGGTCGTGCACCCGGACGTGGAGCAGGCGGGGGCGGACGGGGCGCTGGCGCGCTCGATCCGGCGCCACGGCGTCACGCACCTGCAGTGCACGCCTTCGCTGGCGGCGATGATGATCGCGGAGTCGGGCGCGGAGGCGCTGGCCGGGCTGAAGCGCATGTTCCTGGGGGGCGAGGCGCTGCCGGCCGGGCTGGCCGCGCAGATCCACGCCGTGCTCCCGGGCGGCCTGGTCAACCTGTACGGGCCCACGGAGACGACGGTGTGGTCGGCCACGCACGCCGTCACGGGCGTGGAGGCGGTCGTCCCCATCGGGCGGCCCATCGCGAACACGCGCGTCTATGTGCTGGACGACGGGTTCCGCCCGCAGCCCGTGGGCGTTCCGGGCGAGCTGTACGTCGCGGGCGCGGGGGTGGCGCGCGGCTACCTGGACCGGCCGGAGCTGACGGCGGAGCGCTTCCTCCCCGACCCGTTCACGGGCGAGGGGGGCTCGCGCATGTACCGCACGGGCGACCGGGCGCGGTGGCGAGGGGACGGCGCGCTGGAGTACCTGGGGCGCCTGGACGAGCAGGTGAAGATCCGCGGCTTCCGCATCGAGCCGGGCGAAGTCGAGGTGGCGCTGATGGCGCACCCGCAGGTCCGCGAGTCGGCCGTGGTGGCACGGGAGGACGCGACGGGCGACCGGCACCTGGTGGCGTACGTGGTGGCGGAGCAGGGGGCGGCGGTCGAGGCCGCGGAGCTGAGAGCGCACCTGGTGAGGCGCCTGCCGGAGTACATGGTGCCGAGCGCCTTCGTGGCGCTGGAGTCCCTGCCGCTCACGCCCAACGGCAAGCTGGACAGGCGGGCGCTGCCGGCGCCGGAGTTCGCCTCGGCGGAGGGCCGGTACGTGGCGCCGCGCACGCCGACGGAGGAGGTGCTGGCGGAGATCTGGGCGGAGGTGCTGCGCCTGGAGCGGGTGGGGGTGACGGATAGCTTCTTCGAGCTGGGCGGGCACTCGCTGCTGGCCACGCGCGTGGTCTCGCGGGTGAGGCAGGTGTTCGGGGTGGAGGTGCCGCTGCGGGCGCTCTTCGAGGGACCCACGGTGGCGGAGCTTGCCGGGCGCGTGGAGGCGCTGCGCCGCGCGGAGCTGCCGGTGCTGCCGCCGGTGGTGCCGACCGAGCGCACGGGAGCGCTGCCGCTGTCCTTCGCGCAGGAGCGGCTCTGGTTCATCGACCGGCTGGAGCCGGGGAGCGCCGTCTACAACATCCCCGTGGCACGGCGGCTGGGGGGCGCGCTGGACGAGGCGGCGCTGGAGCGGGCGCTGGGGGAGATCGTGCGGCGTCACGAGGCGCTGCGGACGGTCTTCGCCGAGGTGGACGGCTCGCCGATGCAGATGATCGCGCCCTTCGGCGGGTTCGCCCTGCCGGTGGAGGACCTGTCGGGGCTGAGCGAGGCGGATCGCGAGGCGGCGCTCAGGCGGCGCGCCGGCGAGGAGGCGCGGCGGCCGTTCGACCTCTCGGCGGGCCCGCTCTTCCGGGCCGGGCTGCTGCGGCTGGGGGCGCAGGAGCACGTGCTGCTGCTGTGCATGCACCACATCGTCAGCGACGGGTGGAGCATGGGGGTGCTCTACCGGGAGCTGTCGGCGCTGTACGCGGCGTACCGGGAGGGGGGGGAGTCGCCGCTGGAGGAGCTGCCGGTGCAGTACGCGGACTATGCGCTCTGGCAGCGCGAGCAGCTGGAGGGCGAGACACTGGAGCGGCAGCTCGGCTACTGGAAGAAGCAGCTCGGGGGCGCGCCCGCGCTGCTGGAGCTGCCCACCGACCATCCGCGTCCGGCCGTGCAGACGTTCCGGGGGGCGCGCGAGCGGATCGAGCTTCCCGGCGAGCTGCTGGAGCGGCTGCGGGGGCTGGGCCGGCGGGAGGGAGCGACGCTGTACATGGTGCTGCTGGGTGTCTTCCAGCTGCTCCTCTCCCGATACAGCGGGAGCGAGGACGTGGTCGTCGGCAGCCCGATCGCGGGGCGCACGCGCCGGGAGGTGGAGGAGCTGATCGGCTTCTTCGCCAACACGCTGGTGCTGCGGACGGACTTCGGCGGCGACCCGAGCTTCTGTGAGCTGCTGGGGCGGGTGCGGGAGGTGACGCTGGGGGCGTACGAGCACCAGGAGATGCCCTTCGAGAAGCTGGTGGCCGAGCTGCAGCCGGAGCGCAGCCTCGGCCACTCCCCTCTCTTCCAGATGATGTTCTCCCTGCAGAACCGCGACCAGCCCGTGGACGGTCTTGCCGGTCTGGAGACCGGGGTGGTGGAAGCGGAGCTTGCGACCACGAAGTTCGACCTCACTCTGGACTTCACCGCGCACCCGCAGGGCCTGCGCGGCGTGCTGACGTACAGCACGGATCTGTTCGAGCGGAGCACCGTATGGCGGATGCTGGGGCACCTGGAGCGGGTGCTGGAGCAGGTCGCGCGGAAGGCGGACGTGCACCTCTCGAAGCTGGAGCTGCTCGCAGCGGAGGAGCGCGAGCAGGTGCTCAGGAAATGGAACGACACGGAGTGCGGATACTCCGACCCGCCGGCCCACGCGCTCTTCGCCGAGTGGGCGCGCCGTGCTCCGGAGGCCATCGCCCTTCTGGACGGCCGAGGCGCCGTGACCTATGGCGCGCTGGACCGGCGCGCGGCGGTTCTCGCGCGGCACCTGCGTGATCTGGGTGTCGTGCCCGAGACGCCGGTGGGCCTGTGCATGGAGCGCACGCCCGAGCTGCTGGTGGGCGTGCTGGGGATCTGGAAGGCGGGTGGCGCCTACGTCCCCCTGGATCCGAGCTACCCGGCGGAGCGGCTGGGATGGATCATCGCCGACGCGGCAGTCCCGGTGGTGGTCGCCACGGGGCGCACGGCCGGGGTGCTGCCGGAGCACGGGGCCACCCTTGTGCGTGTGGACCAGCTTCCGGAGGCGGCACCGGAGGTGCCTGTTTCCGACACGAGCCTGGCATACGTCATCTACACGTCGGGGAGCACGGGCCGCCCCAAAGGGGTGCTGGTGCAGCACGGCTCGCTCGCCAACCTGCTGGCCGCCACGCGCGAGGTGTTCGGCGTCGTCGAGGGCGACGTGATGCCGGCGCTGGCCTCGTACGCCTTCGACATCTGGCTCTTCGAGGCATTGCTGCCGCTCACCTCCGGGGGGGCGGTGCGCCTGGTGGAGCGCGAGCGGGTGCTGGACGTGCCCGCGCTGCTGGAGGAGATCGCGGACGCCACGCTCGTGCACGCGGTCCCCGCTCTGATGCGGCAGGTGGTCCAGGTGGAGCGCGAAAGGCCACGGCTGGGCCGGCTGCGGCGCGCCTTCGTGGGCGGCGACCGGGTCGCGGCCGACCTGCTGGCGGAGATGCGGGAGACGCTCCCAGGGGTGGAGGCGCACGTTCTCTACGGTCCCACCGAGGGGACCATCCTGGCCTCGGTGTACGCGGTTCCCGCGGATGGAGTGGTGGAGGGGCACCCCGTCGGCGCGCCGCTGGGGAACGTGCGCCTGTACGTATGTGATGCCCTCGGGAGCCCGCAGCCGGCGGGCGTCCCGGGTGAGCTCCTGATCGGAGGGGCGGGGGTGGCGCGCGGCTACCTGGGGCGTGCCAGCCTGACGGCGGAGCGCTTCGTTCCCGACCCCTTCGGCAGACAACCCGGAGCGAGGCTGTACCGCACGGGCGACCGGGTGAGGTGGCGTGGGGACGGGACGCTGGAGTACCTGGGCCGCGTCGACCAGCAGGTCAAGATCCGCGGCTTCCGCATCGAGCCGGGCGAGATCGAGGGCGCGCTGCGGCGGAGCGAGGGAGTAACCGACTGTGTGGTCGTGGCCCGCGAGGACGTGCCCGGGGAGAAGCGGCTGGTGGCGTACGTGGTGGGCGATGTGGAGGCGGGAGTCCTGCGCGAGCACCTGCGCCGGGAGCTCCCGGAGTACATGGTGCCGGCGGCTTTCATCCCGCTG
>DATAAG010000897.1:0-4032 GCA_036260235.1 Longimicrobium sp. | reverse complement strand
TACCGCACCCGCATGCAACTGCGTAAAGAAGAGATGCGGGAGCGGAGAGCGCTCGCGGAGACGGCGCGCGCGGCGCAGGAGGACGAGGCGTGGCTGCGGGCGGAGGCGCTGACCATGCTGGACCAGGGGTGGACGGTGGAGGAGATGCGCGAGGTCGGCTTCCCGGAGCAGTTCCTCGCCTCGCTGCTCCCCCCCCGGCGCCGCGCGGATGATCCCGGCTCCCACGCTCACCCGCGCGGGCCGGGCGGCGCCCACCGCGGCCTATCCCGACAGCTCGTGGAGGCGCCGTAGCGTGGCGGCGACCTGTTCGGCGATCTCGCGCTGCTCCACCAGCGCGGCGCGGGCCTCCTCGGCGTAGCGGCGCGCGGCCTCGGCGCTGGCGCGGGCCTCTTCGGCCAGCTGGCGAAGCTCCTCCGCGTGCTCGCGCCGCGTCTCCGCCCGCTCGCGTTCCGTCTCGCCGGCGGCGCGCTCGCGTTCCGTGGTCTGCCGCGCGGCTTCGTGGGCCTGCCGCTCCGCCTCGGCCGTGATGCGGCTTTCCTCGGCGACCTCGCGCTGCTGCTCGAGGCCGGTCGGCAATTCCGTGTTGTGCGGCATGGCGCGCTCGCCGGATGAGGTGCGGGCATGGCCCCGCAGGCGTGGGACCTGCCGGAAAAAGGGCGGCGCGCGCGAACGCACGCGGGATCGTCCTCCCGCCTCGGGAAAGCGCCCGGAGCGGCGCCTCAGTCGGAGGCCATCTGCTCGTCGGCGGGGCCGCGCATCAGCACCTGGCGCAGCACGGCGGCCCGCCGCTCCGCCTCGGCCGCCTCTTCGTGCTGGCGCGCGGCCATGGCGTGCTGCCCGCGGTCGCCCATGCGCTCGCCCAGGCGCCGGCACAGCGCCGCGCGCTCGCGCAGGGCGCGGAACGCCGTCCACAGCGCCGCCTCCACGTCGCGCCCCTGCTCCGCCAGCATGGCCTCCATGGTGTAGCCGTGCCCCACCCGGCAGCGGTAGCGCACCAGCTCGCCCTCCTGGATCTCCCACAGGGCGCCGTGGCACTCCGGGCAGGTGAAGGCGGAAACGTGCCCCGGGTGCTCCTCCTCCATCCCGGCAGGACGCATGGCCAGGATGTCGGATTCGATCTCGATACGCTCGTCCATGGAGTCGTCGCGGGATGGATCGTTCCCGTCCGGCGGGGTGGCGGCCAGCCGCAGCAGCAACTCCCCGATCTCTTCCACCGGCACCACGTGGTCCACCGGGGCGTTCTCCACCGCGCTGCGCGGCATGCCGTCGTACAGGGCCTGCGCCGGGTCCTGCACCACGGCCACCCCGCCGCGGTGCTTGATGGCAATGAGGCCGGCCGTGCCGTCGTCCAGGTTGCCCGTGAGCACCACCCCCACCACCCGGTCCCGGTGCCAGCGCGCCGCGCTGCGGAACAGCGGGTCCACGGCGGGGATGGCGCCGTTCTCCCGGGGCCCCCGGATCAGCCGCACCATGCTGTCCTCGATGAGCATGTGCCGCCCGGGCGGCGCCACGTAGATGCGCCCGTGCCGGATGGTCTCGCCGTCCTCGGCGTGCACCGCCGGCAGCGTCCCCGCCCGCTCCAGGATCTGCGGCAGGACGCTGCGAGCGTACGGGGGGAAGTGCACCACCACGAACACCGCCGCGGGCAGGTCCGCGGGCAGCGCTCGCGCCACCGCGCTCACCGCCTCCACGCCCCCCGCCGACGCCCCGATGACGATGATGTCGTGCCCTGCCAAGTCGGCTCTCCGGTCCGTATCACGGCGGCACCGCCCCCGGCCGCCCATCCCCAGGCGCGCGCAAGACGCGAGCCGTAAACACCTGTAGGCACGGAGATTGACAGCGGGAGCCTGGCGGTGCACCTTGTGCACTTGTCGCTCCACCGCGGCCATTTCCCCGCCCGACAGACGGCGTTCCGAGGGAGAGCGCGCCACCCTCCCGCGACGGCGCAGGGCCGCCCACGAGCGACCTGGTGCGCCGCTCCGGCGGCACGTTCATCGCGCAGGACGCGCGTGCAGCACACCACGACGCCGCGGTTCGCCCTCGAGCCCGGGGGCCTCTCGCGGATGGCTCTCCCGACCGGCATTCCGGCCGCACCGAAAACCCGTCGCCGGCGGAACGCCGGCCGCACTGGCAGAGCGATGCCGCAGCAAGCCCAGCCCGATCCCGCGTTCGAGTCGCTGCTGGAGTTCCTCAAGCGCAGCCGCGGCTTCGACTTCACCGGCTACAAGCGCAGCACCCTCATGCGCCGCGTGGAAAAGCGCATGCAGACGGTGGGGCTGGACCAGTGGGACGCGTACCACGACTACCTGGAGGTGCACCCGGAGGAGTTCGGGGAGCTGTTCAACACCATCCTCATCAACGTCACCTCCTTCTTTCGCGACCGCGATGCGTGGGACACCCTGGCCCGCGTGCACGTCCCCCGGCTGATGGAAGGCCGCGGCCCGGAGCGCCCCCTGCGGGTGTGGACGGCCGGGTGCGCCAGCGGCGCGGAGACCTACACGCTGGTGATGGTCCTGGCCGAGGCGCTGGGGGTGGACGGCTTTCGCGACCGGGTGAAGGTGTACGCCACCGACGTGGACGAGGAGGCGCTGGCCCAGGCCCGCTACGCCACCTACGCCGAGAAGGAGCTGGAGGAGGTGCCCCGCGAGCTGCGCGACCGCTACTTCGAGAGGAACGGCCACGGCTGGGTGTTCCGCAACGACCTGCGCCGCCACGTCATCTTCGGCCGGCACGACCTGGTGCAGGACGCGCCCATCAGCCACCTGGACCTGCTGGTGTGCCGCAACACCCTCATGTACTTCAACGCCGAGGTGCAGGCGCGCATCATGGCGCGCTTCCACTTCGCGCTGAACCCCGAGGGGCTGCTCTTCCTGGGCAAGGCGGAGATGATGCGCTCGCACGCCGCGCTCTTCACCCCGGTGGACCTCAAGGCGCGCATCTACGGCAAGGTGGCCCGGCCGGGGCTGCGCGAGCGGCTGATGATGCTGGCGCCCCCGCGCGGTGACGGCGCCGCCCCGCGCGCCGGCCTGCAGGTGCGCCTGCGCGATGCCGCGCTCAACGCCGGGCACGCGGCCCAGGTGGTGGTGGACCTGCAGGGCGCCCTGGTGCTGGCCAACGAGCCCGCCCGCCATCTCTTCGCCCTGGGCAGCGCCGACGTGGGGCGCCCCGTCCAGGATCTCAAGCTCTCGTACCGTCCGGTGGAGCTGCGCTCCCGCATCGAGCAGGTGACGGCGGAGCGGCGGCCCCTCGTCCTTCCCAACGTGGAGTTCTCCACTCCCGAGGGGGAGCAGCGCACCTTCGACGTGCACGTGGCACCCCTGCTGGAAGACGGGCAGGCGCTGCTGGGGGTGAGCGTGGCGTTCGTGGACGTCACCCGATCCCAGCGGCTGCAGTCGGAGCTGGAGCAGGCCAACCAGGACCTGGAGACCGCGTACGAGGAGCTGCAGAGCACCAACGAGGAGCTGGAGACCACCAACGAGGAGCTGCAGAGCACCGTCGAGGAGCTGGAGACCACCAACGAGGAGCTCCAGTCCACCAACGAGGAGCTGGAGACGATGAACGAGGAGCTCCAGTCCACCAACGAGGAGCTGGAGAGCATCAACGACGAGCTGCGCCGCCGCACCGACGAGCTGAACGACGTGAACGCGTACATGTCGTCCATCCTCACCAGCCTCAGGCTGGGCGTGGTGGTGCTGGACCACGACGTGCGCATCCGCGTGTGGAACCGCAAGGCCGAGGACCTGTGGGGGCTGCGCGAGAACGAGGTGCACGGCCAGGGGCTGCTCAACCTGGACATCGGGCTTCCCGTGGAGCGTCTCAAGGGCCCCATCCGTGCGTGCCTGGAAGGGCGGTCGGAGCAGGAGGAGCAGGTGGTGGATGCGCTCAACCGCCGCGGCCGTGCCATCCAGGTGGAAGTGTCGGCGTCCCGGCTGGCGACGCCGGGCGACTTACTTCAGGGTGTCATCCTGGTGATGGCTGAGAAGAAGGCCGACAATTCAGGGCAGGCAGCCTGAGGCGAACATCGCGAGAAGT
>DATAAG010000896.1:0-5897 GCA_036260235.1 Longimicrobium sp. | reverse complement strand
GCGCGGCCGTTCGACCTGGCCGCGGGGCCGCCGTTCCGCGCCGCGCTGCTGCGGAGCGGGGAAGGGGAGCACCTGCTCGTCCTGACCCTGCACCACGTGGTGGGCGACGGGTGGAGCACGGGCGTGCTGCTGCGCGAGCTGGCGGCGCTGTACGGCGCCTTCCGCGGCGGCCGCCCCTCGCCGCTGGCGGAGCCGGCGCTGCAGTACGCCGACTACGCCGCCTGGCAGCGCGGGCCGTCGCAGGGCGAGACGGTGGAGAGGCAGCTGGCGTACTGGCGCGAGCGGCTGGCCGGCGTGCCGGAACTGCTGGAGCTCCCCGCGGACCATCCGCGCCCGGCCGTGCAGACCTACCGCGGCGGGCGCGCGCGGCTGGACCTGGCCCCCGCGCTGGCGGCGCGGCTGCAGGCGCTGGCGCGGCGCGAGGGCGCGTCGCTGTACATGGTGCTGCTGGGCGCCTTTCAGGTGCTCCTTTCCCGCAGCGGCGCCGGAGCCGACGTCGTGGTGGGGAGCCCCGTATCGGGGCGCACGCGGCGCGAGACCGAAGAGGTGGTCGGCTTCTTCGCCAACACGCTGGCGATGCGCACGGACCTGTCCGGCGATCCCGCCTTCGCCGAGGTGCTGCGGCGGGTGCGCGCGGCCACGCTGGGCGCCTTCGAGCACCAGGACGTCCCGTTCGAGCGGCTGGTGGAAGCGCTGCGGCCGGAGCGCTCGCTGGGGCACTCGCCCCTGGTGCAGGTGCTGTTCGCCCTCCAGGAGAACGACCGCTCGCCCGCGCTCCCCGGCCTGCGGGTGGAGGAGGTGGAGGTCGACCTGGGGACCGCCCGGACCGACCTGGTGCTGCAGGTGGCGCCCCGCGGCGGCGGGCTGCGCTGCGAGGCGGAGTACGCGCTGGACCTCTTCGAACCCGCGACGATCGAGCGGATGCTGCGGCAGCTGCAGCGGGTGCTGGAGCAGGTGGCGGACGACGCGGGGACGCGGATCTCGCGGATCGAGCTGCTGGACGCGGACGAGCGGCGCCAGGTGCTGGAGGAGTGGAACCGGACGGCCGCGGACTACCCGCGCGACCGCTCCCTCTCCTCCCTGTTCGCGGAGCGGGCGGCCGCGGCACCGGAGGCGGTGGCGGTCGCCGCCGGGGACGAATCCGTCACCTACGGCGAGCTGGACGCGCGCGCCAACCGGCTCGCGCGCCACCTGGCCCGGCACGGCGTGGGGGCGGAGACGCGGGTGGGGATCTGCCTGGAGCGGGGGGTGGAGACGATCGTCGCCATCCTGGGCACGCTCAAGGCCGGCGGCGCGTACGTCCCCCTGGACCCCGCCTATCCCGCCGGACGCCTGGCCTGGATGCTGGCCGACTCCGGCGCCGCGGTGCTGGTGACGCGCGACGGGCTGCGTGGCGCGCTCCCGGCGGACGCGGGGGTGGCCGTCGTGAGCATCGACGGGGCGGGGGACCGGATCGCGGCGGAGAGCGCCGCGGGGTTCGACGCCGGCGCGCCGGCGAACGGGCTGGCGTACGTGATGTACACCTCCGGCTCCACGGGTACGCCCAAGGGCGTGGCCGTGGAGCACCGCGCCGTCGTCCGCCTGGTGCGCGGCGCGAACTACGCCCGGCTGGGGGCGGACGAGGCGATCCTGCAGGCGGCGCCGGTCTCGTTCGACGCCGCCACGCTGGAGATCTGGGGCGCGCTGCTGAACGGCGGGCGGATGGCCGTGGTGTCGCAGGCCGCGCCCACGCTGCGAGAGCTGGGGGGCGCCATCGCCCGCCACGGGGTCACCACCCTCTGGCTCACCGCCGGGCTCTTTCAGCTGATGGTGGAGGAGCGGCTGGACGACCTGCGCGGCGTGCGCCAGCTGCTGGCCGGCGGCGACGTGCTCCCCGCGGACGCCGTCCGCCGGGTCCTGGAGCGCTTTCCCGCCTGCCGCGTGATCAACGGCTACGGGCCGACGGAGAACACCACCTTCACCTGCTGCCACACCGTCCCGGCGGGGTGGAGCGGCGCGTCGGTCCCCATCGGCACCCCCGTCTCCGGCACCCGCGTGTACGTGCTGGACGCGGCGGGGCACCCCGTCCCCGCCGGCGTGGCCGGCGAGCTGTACGCCGGGGGCGACGGCGTGGCGCGCGGCTACCTGGGCCGCCCCGCCGCCACCGCCGAACGCTTCGTCCCCGATCCCTTCTCTCCCCGGCCCGGCGCGCGGATGTACCGCACGGGCGATCGCGTCCGGTGGAGCGCGGCCGGGAGCGGATCCCCCGCCGTCGAGTTCCTGGGGCGCCTGGACGGCCAGGTGAAGATCCGCGGCTTTCGCATCGAGCCGGCGGAGGTGGAGGCGGCGCTGCGGCGGATCGAGGGCGTGGCGGAGTGCGCCGTGGTGGCGCGCGAGGACGCGCCGGGCGAGAAGCGGCTGGTGGCCTACCTGGCCGGCGGGGCGGAGGTGGAGGCGGTGCGAGCCGCACTGCGCGCCACGCTGCCGGAGTACATGGCGCCGTCGGCGTTCGTGGCGCTGGACGCGCTTCCCCTGACGCCCAACGGCAAGGTGGACCGCGCCGCGCTCCCCGCGCCGGAGCAGGGGGCGGACGCGCCCGCCGCGGCGCCGCGCACCCCGGTGGAGGAGGTGGTCGCGGGGATCTGGGCGGAGGTGCTGCACCGTGACCGCGTGGGCATTGAGGACAACTTCTTCGCGCTGGGCGGGCACTCGCTGCTGGCCACGCGCGTGCTCTCCCGCGTCCGCGGGGCGCTGGGCGCGGAGCTGTCCGTGCGCGCGCTCTTCGAGGCGCCCACCGTGGCGGAGCTGGCCCGGCGGGTGGAGGCGGTGCGGCGCGCGGGCGCGCCGCGGCTTCCCCCCATCGTTGCCGTGGAGCGCGGCGGACCGCTGCCGCTCTCGTCCGCGCAGGAGCGGCTGTGGTTCCTGCACCGCCTGCAGCCGGAGAGCGCGGTCTACAACGTTCCCGCGGCGCTGCGGCTGGACGGGGCGCTGGACGCGGAGGCGCTGGAGCGCGCGCTGGGCGGGCTGGTGCGGCGCCACGAGGCGCTGCGGACGACCTTCCGCGAGCTGGACGGCGCGCCCGTGCAGGTGGTGGCGCCCTTCGCCGGCTTCCACCTCCCGGTGGAGGACCTGACGCCGCTGGACCAGGCGGCGCGCGAGGAGGTGGCCGCGCGCCGTACGGCGGAGGACGCGGCACGGCCCTTCGACCTCCAGGCCGGTCCGCTCTTCCGCGCCTCGCTGCTGCGGCTGGGGGCGGAGGAGCACGTGCTGCTGCTGTGCATGCACCACGTGGTCTGCGACGAATGGAGCCTGGGCGTGCTCTTTCCCGAGCTGGCGGCGCTGTACGCGGCGTTCCGCGACGGCGTGGCCTCGCCGCTGCCGGAGCCGGCGGTGCAGTACGCCGACTACGCGGCATGGGAGCGCGAGCAGCTGGGCGGCGGCGTGCTGGACGCGCAGCTGGCGTACTGGAAGACGGCGCTGGCCGGCGCGCCCGCGCTGCTGGAGCTGCCGGCGGACCGCCCGCGCCCGGCCGCGCAGACGTACCGCGGCGCGCGGGAGCGCTTCGAGCTCCCCGCCGCGCTGCTGGAGCGGCTGGAGGCGCTGGCGCGCGCGGAGGGCGCCACCCTGTACATGGTGCTGCTGGGCGCGTTCCAGGCCCTGCTCGCCCGCACCACCGGCAGCGACGACGTGGTGGTGGGAAGCCCCATGGCGGGGCGCGCGCGGCGCGAGCTGGAAGACGTGGTCGGCTTCTTCGTCAACACGCTGGCGCTGCGCACGGACCTGTCCGGCGACCCCTCGTTCCGCGAGGTGCTGCGCCGCGTCCGCGCCGTCACCCTGGGCGCGTACGAGCACCAGGACCTCCCCTTCGAGCGGGTGGTGGAGGCGGTCCAGCCGGAGCGCAGCCTGGGCCACTCGCCCCTCGTCCAGGTGATGTTCGTGCAGCAGGACGCCGGGCGCGCGGGGGGCGGGCTGGAGGGGCTGCAGCTGCGCCGCCTGGAGGTGGAGGGGAGCGAGACCAGCAAGTTCGACCTGACCCTGTTCGTGGAGCCGCACCCGGACGGCATCCGCGGCGCGGTGGAATACGGCACCGACCTCTTCGACCGGGCCACCATCCAGCGGATGGCGGGCCACCTGGCGCGGGTGCTGGAGCAGGTCGCGGCGGACGCGGATCTCCGGCTCTCCGCGCTGGAGCTGCTGGGCGAGGCGGAGCGCCGCACGGTGGTGGACGAGTGGAACCGCACGGACGCGGACTTCCCGGCGGAGTCGTGCATCCACCACCTGGTCGAGGCACAGGCGGCCCGCACGCCGGACGCCGCCGCCGTCGTCTTCGAGGCCGAATCGCTCACCTGCCGCGAGCTGAACGCGCGGGCCAACCGGCTGGCGCGGCATCTCGTCCGCCTGGGCGTGGGGCCGGAGGTGCGGGTGGGGCTCTGCATGGAGCGCAGCCTGGAGATGGTCGTCTCCCTCCTGGGCGTGCTCAAGGCCGGCGGCGCCTACGTGCCCCTGGATCCCGGGCTTCCCACGGAGCGGCTGGAGGGGATGCTGGCGGACGCGGCGATCTCCGTGCTGCTGGTGCAGGAGCGCTTCCGCGCCCTCCTCCCGGTCGCCGCCGCCGTCACCGTGGTGGCGGTGGATGGCGACGCGGCGGAAATCGCCGTGGAGAGCGCGGAGAACCTGGAGGGCGGGGCCGGGCCGGGGAGCCTGGCCTACGTCATCTACACCTCCGGCTCCACCGGCCGTCCCAAGGGGGTGATGAACCAGCACGGCGGGGTGGTGAACCGCCTGTGCTGGATGCAGGCGGAGTACGGCCTGGGCGCGGACGACGTGGTGCTGCAGAAGACGCCGTTCAGCTTCGACGTCTCCGTGTGGGAGTTCTTCTGGCCGCTGCAGCGGGGCGCCACCCTGGTGATGGCGCGGCCGGACGGGCACCGCGATCCCGCGTACCTCACGGACGTGATCGAGCGCGAGGGCGTGACGACGCTGCACTTCGTCCCCTCCATGCTGCAGCCGTTTCTGGAGACCGCGGACCCGGCGCGCTGCGCCACCCTGCGGCGGGTGATCTGCAGCGGCGAGGCGCTGCCGCCCGCGGCGGTGGCGCGGTTCCACGCGCGTTTCCCGTCCACCGTGTCCCTGTACAACCTCTACGGCCCCACCGAGGCGGCCGTGGACGTGAGCCACTGGCCCTGCGCGCGGGGCGAATCCGCCGCCGTGGTGCCGATCGGCCGGCCGGTGTGGAACACGCGGCTGTACGTGCTGGACGCGGGGCTGCATCCGTCGCCCGTGGGCGTGCCGGGCGAGCTGTACATCGGCGGGGTGCAGGTGGCGCGCGGCTACCAGGACCGGCCGGGGCTCACGGCGGAGCGCTTCGTCCCTGACCCGTTCGCGTCGAGCCCGGGCGCCCGGCTGTACCGGACGGGGGACCTGGCCCGGTGGCGGGGGGACGGCGCGCTGGAGTACCTGGGGCGCCTGGACAACCAGGTGAAGGTCCGCGGCTTTCGCATCGAGCTGGGGGAGATCGAGGCCGTCCTGCGCCGGCACCCGTCCGTGCGCGACTGCGCCGTCGTGGCGCTGGCGGACGCGGCCGGCGGGCGGCTGGCGGCGTACGTCGCGGGCGGGGCGGACGAGGCCGCGCTGCGCGAGCACCTGCGGCGCACCCTTCCCGAGTACATGGTGCCGTCGGCGTTCGTCGCGCTGGAGCGCTTTCCCCTGACGCCCAGCGGCAAGCTGGACCGGAAGGCGCTGCCGGCGCCGGATCTCGCGTCGGCGGAGGAGAAGTACGTGGCGCCGCGCGCCCCCGTGGAGGAGGTGCTGGCGGAGATCTGGGCGGAGGTGCTGCGCCTGGAGCGCGTGGGCGTGCACGACAGCTTCTTCGACCTGGGCGGGCACTCGCTGCTGATCATGCGGCTGCTGGCCCACGT
>DATAAG010000895.1:0-12329 GCA_036260235.1 Longimicrobium sp. | reverse complement strand
ATGCGTACGGCGGCTACTGCGACCCGGCGGGTGGCTACACCGATCCGCTGGGGGGCTACAGCGACTCGTACGGCGGCTACACGGACCCGGCGGGCGGCTACACCGACGCCACGGGTACCTACCACGACCCGGCCACGGTGGCCGCGAACGCGCAGGCGCTCTTCGCGGCGGCGGACGATTCCTGAGGGAGCGCGCCGGGCTTCCGCCCCCCCGCGGGAGCCCGGCCCTTTTTCGTCCCTCGCGCCGCACGGCGTGCCCGGGCAGAGCGGTGTGTCCCCTCCCTGTCGTCGCTGCGGGTGCGCGGGCCTGCGGGATCGGCAAGGAGCGGGTGGGTCACGGCGCCACCGTGCCCGGCTACGCCGCGAACCCCTGCGCCTCCACCACGACGCCATGGACGCTTGCGGGCCGCGGGGTTCGAGCCCCGAGAGGTAGCGGGGAACAGCTTCTCCATTACCAGCAGCCCCGCCCTGTTCGAGGCGTACTTCGGGGCGCGGGCGGGACCTGCGCCGTCCGGCGGGCTCTCCATCGGCGCAGGGGGAGGGCCCGCGGGGCGGCGAACTCCCACTCGATCGGCTGCCGCCTTCGCTGGCGGCGGCGATCGCGACGTGGCGCCGGTCCCCCCGCCGGACTTCGGCCCGGCCGGCGACTCGTCCTTCGCCTGAGGCGGAGGTGCATCACACGGACAAGCCCTCGAGGAGTGCCACCCAGCGCGGGAGATACCGACGTGGCGCAGCCCAAGAATGAAGAAAAGGAACCACGGGACTCGCAGGAGCCACCCGCCGCCACCCCCCGGCGCACCTATCCCCCCAAGCCCGCGATCCTGGGCGGGACCGCCCGAAGTGAAGCGGAGACGTCCCCTCCCCCCGCGGAGCGCGCGATGAACGGACAGGCGGCAGGGGAACGCGCGGAGGCCGGGGAGCAGACCCGGGAACTGGTGGTGACCCTGAGCCCGGTGACGGGCGAGGTGACCAGGATCGAGCACCTGGAGAAGGACGGCCGGCGGCGCGAGTTCACGCCAGAGGAGTACGCGGCGGTGGCAGCGTACTACGCGGGCGCGCCGGCGGCGCCCGTCACCCTCGCGGCCGCGGCGGCGGAAGCGGACGCCGCTGCTCCCGACCCGGCGGCGTACGATCCCTACGGCTACGCCCGCGCCTACACGCAGGGGGCCGGGGACGCCTCCACCGGGATGAGCGCGGCCGCCGCGGCGTACACCACGGACCAGCTGGCGTACTTCCAGGGGGCGCTGGACGCCTCCACCGCGCTGGCCAGCCTGGCGGCCGCCTACGCGGCCATGCCGACGGTACTGGCCTACTATCAGGGGATGGCGGACTTCATGGCTGCGAGAACGTGATTCGCGGCCGCAGGTCATGAATTGCGGCCGGTCCGGATCCGGACCACGGGGGGTGGGCAGTTCACCGTTCCGGCGGAGGCGATGCATGGACCCAGAGACGCTGGCCTGCTACCAGGGAGCCGTGGACGCGGCGGTCGCGCTCGATCCCGGCGGGCCCCTCGCCTGGTACACTCCGGAGAACCGGCCTGCGCGCAGGGCACCAGCGACGCGGCGGCCGCGATGACGGCCGCGGCGAATCCGTACGGCACCGCGGCCTGGTACGACCCCTCCGCGGACGCCTGCGCGCAGGGGGCCAGCGACGCCGTGGCCGCGCTGTACGGCTACGCCTGATCCACCCCTGGAGGGGGATCCCTTCGGTTCCGGAACCGAAGGGGCATCCCCGTCGTCCGCATCCCGAAACGCGTCCAACGCCGCCCCGCCGGCTTCCCGGCTGAGGGGCTGAGGGGCGCTGCGGACGGAGGCGGTCCCCCGACCGCACCGGGCGGCCGGTCTGCGCAACCCATCGCCCGTCGCGCGGCGGACGACGAGCCCCGGGGGCCCCTGAAATGCGCGCCGTTTGGGACACCCGGCGCCCGAGGAAGGAATCCTTGTGAGCCACACGACCACAGCGCTGGAGCACCTCTCTCCGCAGGAAAAGCGCGCCCTGCTGGCACAGCTCATCCAGCGGCGGGAGGGCGAAGAGAAGCGGTATCCGCTCTCCTTCGCCCAGCAGCGGCTCTGGTTCCTGGACCGGGTGGCGCCGGGGAGCACCTTCTACAACGTCCCCCTCGCCATCCGGCTGCGCGCGCCCCTCGACGTACCGGTGCTGGCGCGCGCGCTGAACGAGATCGTACGGCGCCACGAAGCGCTGCGCACCACCTTCCGCTCGGTGGACGGGCGCCCGTGGCAGTGCGTGGCCCCCGCGCTCCACCTGCCGCTTCCCGAGGTGGATCTCGGCGCGCTTTCCGGGCCGGCCCGCGAGGAAGAGGCCCTGCGCCTCGCCACCGAGGAGGCCAGGCGTCCGTTCGACCTGGCGCGCGGCCCGCTGCTGCGCACCACGGTGCTGCGCCTGGGACCGGAGGAGTTCGTCTTCCTCCTCACCATGCACCACATCGTCTCGGACGGGTGGTCCATGCAGGTGTTCGCCCGCGAGCTACGGGCCCTGTACGCCGCCTTCCTGCTCGGGGAGCCCTCTCCCCTTCCTCCGCTCCCCATCCAGTACGCGGACTTCGCGGTGTGGCAGCGGCAGTGGCTGCAGGGCACGGTGCTCGAGGAGCAGCTGGCCTTCTGGACACGCCAGCTGGCCGGCGTCCCCGTGCTCCACCTGCCCACGGACCACGCCCGGCCGGCGATTCCCACCTTCGGCGGAGCGCACCACCTCTTCCGGCTGCCGGCAGAGCTCACGGCGGCGCTCCGCGCGCTCACGCAGCGCGAGGGGGCCACCCTCTTCATGGTGATGCTGACCGCCTTCAAGGCGCTTCTCCTCCGCTACAGCGCCCAGACGGATGTGGTGGTGGGCTCGCCGATCGCCAACCGGACGCGGGCCGAGCTGGAAGGGCTGATCGGGTTCTTCGTCAACATGCTGGTGCTGCGCACCGACCTTTCCGGCGACCCCACCTTCCGCGAAGCCCTGAAGCGCGTCCGCCGGGTGGCCCTGGACGCCTACGACCACCAGGACCTCCCGTTCGAGCGGCTGGTGGAGGAGCTGCACCCCGAGCGCGACCTGAGTTTCAGCCCCATCTTCCAGGTCTCGTTCCAGCTCTTCGCCGCGCCCGAGCGGGTGGACGCCGAGGCGGCGCCGCGCCCGGCGGGCGACGTGCTCGGGGTGCAACGCGGGACCGCCGGCATCGACCTGGCCCTGGACATCAGCGAGAGCGAGGAGGGGATCGCCGCGCAGTTCGAGTACAGCACCGAGCTGTTCGAGGCCGCGACCATCGAGCGCATGGCCGCCCACTTCCAGGTCCTGCTGGAGGGCGTCGCCGCGGAGCCCGAGCAGCGGCTGTCGCGGCTCCCCCTTCTCACGGACGCGGAGCGCCGGCGGCTGCTGGTAGAGTGGAACGCCACCGCGGAGCAGCTTCCCCCCGGCGCCCGCCTGCACCGCCTGTTCCGGGAGCAGGCCGCCCGCACCCCCGGGGCGGAGGCGCTCCGCTCTGAAGGTGAAGCGTTGAGCTACGACGAGCTGAACCGCGCGGCGAACCGCCTGGCGCACCACCTCCGCACCCTGGGGGCGGGGCCGGAGCAGCCGGTGGCGGTCTGCGTGGAGCGCTCTCCCCGGCTGGTGGTGGCGGTGCTCGCCGTGCTCAAGGCGGGCGGGGCATACGTCCCTCTGGACCCGGCGCATCCGGCGGAGCGGCTGGCGTTCCTGGTGCGGGACTGCGGGGCCCGGCTGGTGGTGACGGAGAGCCCCCTGGCGGCGCGCCTGCAGGAGTGCGGCGCACGCCTCCTCTGCCTGGACCGCGCGGCTGCGGCCATCACGGGGGCGCCCGACGATGACCCGCCCGACCGGGCGGAGCCGGACCACCTGGCCTGCATCGTCTACACCTCCGGGAGCACCGGCACGCCCAAGGGGGTCATGGTCACCCACCGGGCGCTCTGCAACCACATGCTCTGGATGCAGCGCGCGCTCCCGCTGGGGGAGGCGGACCGGATGCCGCTGAAGTACTCGGCCGCCTTCGATGCGGCCGCCGTGGAGATGTTCTCGCCGCTGCTGGCCGGCGCCTGCGTGGTGGTGGCCCGCCCCGGGGGGGAGCGCGACGGCGTCTACCTTTCTTCGCTGATGAAGGAGGAGCGGATCAGCGCGCTGGACCTGACGCCCTCGCTGCTGCGGGTGCTGCTGGAGGAGGGGCTGCTGGGCGGCGGCCGGCACCTGCGGCGGGTGGTCTGCGGGGGCGAGCCCCTCCCGCCCCGGCTGCGCGACCGGATGCTCGCCGAGCTGCGCGGGGTGGAGCTGCACAACGCCTACGGCCCCACCGAGACCGCCATCACCGCCACCCTGCACTCCTGCGTGCCGGGGGAGCCCCCCGACACCGTCCCCATCGGCCGGCCGATCCGCAACCTGCGCGCGTACGTCCTGGACGCCCACCTGGCCCCGGTGCCGGTGGGGATCGCCGGGGATCTGTACCTGGCGGGCGCCGGCCTGGCGCGCGGCTACCGCGGCCGGCCGGGGCTGACGGCGGAGCGGTTCCTCCCGGACCCGTTCGCCGCCGTCCCCGGGGGGCGCCTCTACCGCACCGGGGACCGGGCGCGCCGGCTTGCCGACGGGTCGCTGGAGCACCTGGGCCGCGCCGACGCGCAGGTGAAGCTGCGCGGATACCGGGTGGAGCCCGCGGAGGTGGAGGCGGTGCTCGCCCACGACCCTGGCGTGAAGGAGTGCGCCGTGGTGGCGCAGCCGGACGACGCCGGCGACCTGCGGCTGGTGGCCTACGTGGTCCCCGCGGCCGACGAACCGGAGCTGTGGCCGTCGATCGGCGAGTACGGTCTGTACGACGAGGTGATGTACCACGCCATGACCCACGACGAGGCGCGGAACCGCTCGTACCGGGCCGCCGTCGAGCGACACGTGAGAGGGCGGACGGTGGTGGACGTCGGCACGGGCGCCGACGCCTTCCTGGCGCGCCTGTGCGTGGAGGCGGGCGCCAGGCGGGTGTATGCCATCGAGCGGATCGAGCAGGCCTGCGCGCAGGCCCGCGCGCTGGTGGAGCGCCTGGGGCTCGCGGACCGCATCGTGGTGATCCACGGCGACGCGGCGGGGGTGCGGCTGCCGGAGCCGGTGGACGTGTGCGTCTCCGAGCTGCTGGGAATGATCGGCTCGTCCGAGGGTGTGGTGCCGATCCTCAACGACGCCCGGCGCTTCCTCAAGCCCGGGGGGATGATGATCCCGCAGCGCTGCGTCACCCGGATCGCCGCCGCCGAGCTCCCGCGCGCGCTGGCGGAGCGCCCCGGGTTCGCCGAGCTCCCCGCCCACTACGTCGAGGAGCTCTTCCGGCGCGTGGGGCACCCGTTCGACGTGCGCGTGTGCATCAAGAGCTTCCCGCCCGAACGCCTGGTTTCGGACGCAGGGGTGTTCGAACACCTGGATTTCCGCGGGCCCGTGCCGCCGGCCGCGGAGCGGCCCGTGCTCCTGCGGGTGCACCGGGACGGGGTGGTGCACGGGTTCCTCCTCTGGCTGAACCTGCACACGGTCGAGGACGAGCTCATCGACGTGCTGCGGGGGCGCTACAACTGGCTCCCCGTGTTCTTCCCCGTCTTTCCGGAGGGGCTGCCGGTGCGCGCGGGGGACGAGATCCGGCTGGCGGGCGGGTACGCCACCCCCGCGGGAGGGACCTGTCCCGACTACCGGGTCCACGGCCGCGTGGTGCGGCGGGACGGGGGCGGCGAGGTCCCCTTCGACTACGCCTCGCCCCACCGCGAGACGCGCTTCCGGAGCAACCCGTTCCACGCGCGCCTCTTCGGCGGGCCGCACGGGGCGCTCCGGCGGCTGGAGTCCGCCGACGTGGGGGCGGTGCAGGTGGCGCGGTGGCGGGAAAGCTACGAGGACCTGTACGGCGCCGGGGGGGCCGCCCCGGATCCCGCCTTCAACACCGTGGGGTGGGACAGCAGCTACACCGGCGAGCCCATCCCCGAGCCGGAGCTGCGCGAGCAGGTGGAGGCCACCGTGGCGCGCATCCTGGAGCTGGACCCGCGCCGGGTGCTGGAAATCGGCTGCGGGAGCGGGCTGCTCCTCCTGCGGCTCGCCCCGCGCTGCACGCGCTACGTGGGCACCGACTTCTCGCCGGGCGCCCTGGACCTGGTCCGCAGGGCGCTGGACGGGCGGGGCGGCGCGCAGGTGGAGCTGGTGCAGGCGGCCGCGGACGACTTCTCCGCCGTGCCGGCGGGGAGCTTCGACGTGGTGGTGCTGAACTCGGTGGTGCAGTACTTCCCGGGCGCGGGGTACCTGATGCGGGTGCTGGAGGGCGCGGTGGAGGCGGTGGTCCCGGGGGGGCACGTGTTCATCGGCGACGTGCGCAACCTGCAGCTGCTGGAGGCCTTCTACACGGCGGTGGAGCTGGAGCTGGCCCCGCGCACCCTTCCGGTGGAGGAGCTGCGGCAGCGGGTGAGCCAGCGGCGCACGCGGGAGCAGGAGCTGTCCATCGCGCCGGAGCTCTTCGCGGCGCTTCCGGCCCACCTGCCGCGGGTGAGCGGGGTGACCGTGGAGCTGAAGCGCGGCCGGCACCTCAACGAGCTGACGCGGTTCCGCTACGACGTGGTGCTGCACCTGGAGGGGGACGGCGCCCCCGCGCCGGTGTCGCCGCGCTGGCTCGCCTGGGAAGAGGCGGGCGGCCTGCCGGCGCTGCGCCGCGTGCTGCGCGACTCGGCCCCGGAGGCGCTGGGCGTGCGCGGGGTCCCCAACGCGCGGGTGCAGGCGGAGCTGCGCGCGGTGGAGATGCTGGCTCAGCCGGGGTGCCCGCCCACGGCCGGAGCGCTGCGCCACGCGCTGGGCGCGACGCCGGCGCGCGGGGTGGACCCCGAGGCGTGCTGGGCGCTGGCGGCCAGCGGCCCCTACCAGGTGCACGTCTGCGCGCCGGCGGAGGGGAACGGGGCGGGGTTCGACCTGGTCTTCGTGCGGCGAGCCCCGCCCGGGACGCGCCGGGCGGGGGGGATCGTTCCCCCGGACCCGCCGCGCCTGCTTCCCTGGAGCGCCTGGACCAGCGATCCCCTGCGGCCGCGCTCGGCGGAGCACCGCGTGCCGGCCCTGCGCCGCCACCTGCAGGACCGGCTCCCGGAGTACATGGTTCCCGCCGCGTTCGTGGTGCTCGACGCCCTTCCCCGCACCCCGGGCGGCAAGGTGGACCGCCGCTCGCTCGTCCCGCCGCGGGGCGCGGGGGCCGCCGCGGGACGCCGCTTCGTGGCCCCGCGCACGCAGCTCGAGCGCGCGCTGGCCGGCGTGTGGCAGCAGGTGCTGGGGGTGGAGCGCGTGGGCGTGGACGACAACTTCTTCGAGCTCGGCGGCACCTCGCTCCTCCTGGTGCGGCTGCACAGCCGGCTGGTCGGCACGCTGGACCTGGACGTCACCGTGATCGACCTGTTTCGCTACCCCACCATCGCATCCCTCGCCCGGGCGCTCCACGCGCAGCCCGGTCCGGCGGGCGCCCCGCTCCAGGAGATCGAGGAGCGCGCCGCGCGCCAGCGCGGGGCCAGCCGTGCCCACGTCCCGCAACTTTATCGGGAGGAGTCCACCCCATGAATCGCCCGACCTTCATCGAGCCGGCGGAAAGCATCGCGATCATCGGCATGCGGGGCCGCTTTCCCGGGGCCGGCGACCTGGAGCAGTTCTGGGACAACCTCTGCAACGGGGTCGAGTCGATCTCCACCTTCACGCCGGACGAGCTCCGCGCGGCCGGCGTGGACCCCGAGGCGATGCTGCAGATCCCGGGGTTCGTTCGGTGCGGCGCGGTGCTGGACGGCGTGGGACTCTTCGACGCGCACTTCTTCGGCTTCAGCGCCCGCGACGCCGAGCTCATGGACCCGCAGCAGCGCCTTTTCCTGGAGCTCGCGCACGAGAGCCTGGAGGACGCCGGTTACGATCCCGACGCCTGCCCGGGGCTGATCAGCGTCTTCGGCGGGGCGGACTGGAGCACCTACCTGTACAACATCTACGCGAACTTCGACCAGCTGGGCTACGTGGACGGGATGGCGCTGGCGGTGGGGAACGACAAGGACCACCTCACCACCCACGTCTCCTACAAGCTGAACCTGCGCGGGCTCAGCGTCGACGTGCAGACGGCGTGCTCCACCTCGCTGGTGACGGTGTGCATGGCCTGCCACAGCCTGCTCACCTACCAGTCGGACCTGGCCCTGGCCGGGGGCGTGGCCGTGAGCGTGCCGCAGAAGAAGGGCTACTTCTACCAGCCCGGGGGGATCGTCTCGCCGGACGGCCACTGCCGGCCCTTCGACGCGGCGGGTGAAGGCACGGTCATCGGCAGCGGGGCGGGGATGGTGGTGCTGAAGCGGCTCTCGGAGGCGCTGGCCGACGGCGACCACATCCACGCGGTGATCCGGGGCTCGGCGATCAACAACGACGGCGCGGCCAAGGTAGGCTACACCGCGCCCAGCGTGGAGGGGCAGGCGCAGGTGGTCGCCATGGCGCAGACCGCGGCCGGCGTGGACCCGGAGACCATCACCTACATCGAGGCCCACGGCACGGCCACCCCCCTGGGCGACCCGATCGAGGTCATGGCGCTGACCCAGGCGTTCGCCGCCCGCACCGACCGCAAGGGGTTCTGCGGGATCGGCTCGCTCAAGAGCAACGTGGGCCACATGGCGTCGGCCGCGGGGATCGGGGGGCTCATCAAGACGGCGCTGTGCCTGGAGCACGGCATGCTCCCCCCCACCCTGCACTACACGCGGCCCAATCCCCAGCTCGACTTCGCCAGCACCCCCTTTTACGTGGTGGACCGGCTGACGGAGTGGAGCCGCAACGGGAATCCCCGCCGCGCCGGGGTGAGCTCGTTCGGCATCGGGGGGACCAACGCGCACGTGGTGCTGGAGGAGGCGCCGCCGCCGGAGCCGTGCGGCCCCGCCCGTCCCCAGCAGCTGCTGCTCCTTTCCGCCAAGTCCGCCGCCGCGCTGGAGCGCGCCACCGACAACCTGGCCGCGCACCTGGAGAGCCACCCCGACCTGCCGCTTGCCGAGGTCGCCTACACGCTGCAGGTGGGGCGCAAGGCGTACACCCAGCGGCGTGCCCTGGTGTGCGCCGACGGCGACCCCGCGGAGGCCGCGCGGGTGCTGCGCGAGCGCGACCCCCAGCGCCTGCGCACGGCGGCGCCGGCGTCCCTGGACCGCCCGGTGGTCTTCATGTTCCCCGGCCAGGGCACGCAGTACGTGGGGATGGGGCTGGAGCTGTACCGCACGGAGCCCGCCTTCCGCGACGCCGTGGACCACTGCAGCGCGGTCCTGCGCCCCCACCTGGAGCTGGACCTGCGCGAGGTGCTTTACCCGGCGCCCGAAGGGGCGGAGGCGGCGGCGGAACGGCTGCGGCAGACGGCGCTCACGCAGCCGGCGCTCTTCACCGTGGAGTACGCGCTGGCTGCGCTCTGGATGGAGTGGGGCGTGCAGCCGCAGGCGATGATCGGGCACAGCATCGGCGAGTACGTGGCGGCGTGCCTGGCGGGCGTCTTCGCCCTGGACGATGCGCTGGCGCTGGTGGCCGCGCGCGGCCGGCTGATGGACGCCATGCCCCCCGGGACCATGCTCACCCTGCCCCTCTCCGAGGCCGAGGTGCTGCCGTTCCTGAACAGCGCGGTGTCGCTGGCGGCGGTGAACGGCCCGGGGTTCTCGGTGCTCTCCGGGCCCACCGAGGCGATCGGGGCGCTGGAGGCGCAGCTGGCCCGCCACGGCATCCAGGGCCGGCGGCTGCACACCTCGCACGCCTTCCACTCGGGGATGATGGATCCCATCGTGGACACCTACGTGGAGCAGGTGGCGTCGGTGGCGCTCGGGCCGCCCCGGATCCCCTTCCTCTCCAACGTCACGGGCACCTGGATCCTCCCGGAGGAGGCGGCCGACCCCGCCTACTGGGGGCGCCAGCTGCGGCAGACCGTCCGCTTCGCCGCGGGGATGCAGGAGCTGGCCGCCGCGGGGGAATGGATCGCCATCGAGGCCGGTCCCGGGCAGACGCTGAGCACGCTGGCGCGCCAGCAGCCCGCCCGCGGGGCGGAGCACGTGTTCCTCCCCTCGCTGCGCGCCGCGCACGACCCGCCCGGCTCCGACACCGCATTCCTGCTGGAGAGCGTCGCCCAGCTCTGGCTGGCGGGGACGCGGGTGGACTGGAGCGGCTTCCACCGCCACGCGCGCCGCCGCCGGGTCCCGCTCCCCACCTACCCGTTCGAGCGTCAGCACTACTGGCTGGGCGCTTCGGAAGAGTTCCCGGCCTCCCCGGCCGGCGACGCGGTACGAGAGGTGGGCGGCTGGTTCTACGTTCCCGCGTGGAAGCCGGCGCCGCCCCGCGACGGGGCCTGGACGGCGGACCCGGCGGAGGCGTGGCTGCTGTTCAGCGACGGCGGCGAGCTGGGCACGCGCGCGGCGGAGCGGCTGCGGGAGGCGGGGGGCGCCGTGAGCACGGTGCGGACGGGCGATGGATTCGCGCGGGACGACGAGGGCGGCTGGGCGATCCGCCCCGGCGAGCCGGCCGACTACCGGGCGCTGGTGGCCGGGCTGCGCGAGGCGGGGAGGCTCCCCCGGCGCATCCTGCACCTGTGGAGCGCGGAGGCCGGGGAGGGCCCGGAAGGCGGCGCCGGCTTCCCCGACGCCCTGCAGCACCGGGGCTTCTACAGCCTGCTCTACCTGGCCCGGGCGCTGGAGGCGGAGAACGTCAGCGAGCGCATCGACATCGGTATGGTGTGCAGCGGCACGCAGGCGGTGCTGGGCGACGAGCCGCTCATCCCGGCGAAGGCCACCGTCCTGGGCGCCTGCAAGGTGGTCCCGCAGGAGTACAGCAACCTGGTGTGCCGCGGCATCGACGTCGCCGCCGACGAGGTGGCCGGCCCCGGGTGCGACCGGCTGGCCGAGCGCCTGGTCGGCGAGGTGGCGGCCGAGCCCTTCGCGGCGGTGGTGGCCTACCGCCGGGGGCGCCGCTGGGTACAGGGGTACGAGCCGCTGCGCCTGGAACCGGCGGCCGGGCCCCCCGCCCGGCTGCGCCCGAACGGCGTGTACCTGATCACCGGCGGCCTGGGGAACCTCGGGCTGGTGCTGGCCGGGTGCCTGGCCCGGAGCGTCCAGGCCCGGCTGGTGCTCACCGGGCGCTCCGCCTTTCCCGAGCGCGAAGAGTGGGAGGGGTGGCTGGAAGCGCACGGGGACGGCGAGACCAGCCGCAGGATCCGCGCGCTGCTGGAGCTGGAGGAGCTGGGGGCGGAGGTGCTGGTGCTGAGCGCCGACGCGGCCAACCCGGAGCAGATGCGCGCGGTGGTGGAGTACACCCGCGCCTGCTTCGGCGCCCTGCACGGGGTGATCCACGGCGCCGGCCACACCACGTCCGACGCCTTCGCCCCGGTGGGCCAGGTGGACGAGGCGCTGGGGCGGGCCCACTTCGCCCCCAAGGCCGCCGGCCTGCTGGCGCTGGACCAGGCGCTGCGCGGCGAACGGCTGGACTTCTGCCTCCTCCTCTCCAGCCTTTCGGCGGTGCTGGGCGGCCTGGGGCTGGGCCCCTACGCCGCGGCCAACGCCTACATGGACGCCTTCGCGGCGCGGCAGAACCAGGGTGAGGGCACCCCCTGGATTTCCGTGAACTGGGACGCCTGGCACTTTCCCGCCTACGGCGAGGCCTCGGTGCGGGGCGACGCCATCGTCCCCGAGGAGGGCGCGGACGCCTTCCTGCGCATCCTGGAGCACGCGCCGGGACAGGTGGTGGTGTCGACCACCGATCTGCAGGTCCGCCTGGACAAGTGGATCAACCTGCGCACGCTGCGCGAGACGCAGCAGTCCCAGGGCGGCGCGGGGACGCGCCACCCGCGCCCCAACCTGAGCACGCAGTTCGTGGCGCCCCGCAGCACGGTGGAGGAGGGAATCGCCCGCATCTGGGAGGAGCTGCTGGGGGTGGCCCCGGTGGGGATCCACGACCGCTTCTTCGAGCTGGGCGGCCATTCCCTCCTGGCCATCCAGCTCAGCTCGCGGCTGCGGGAGCGGTTCCACCTGGAGGTGCCGGTGCAGCGGGTGTTCACGGCGCCCACCGTCGCGGAGCTGGCGGCCACGGTGGAGCAGGACCTGGGCGGCGCCGCGCAGGCCGCGGGCGAGCCGGAGCCGCAGCGCATGGAGGACATCCTGCGGCTGGTGGAAGGGCTTTCGGACGACGAGGTGATGCAGATGCTCGCCGAAGCGGGCGCCTTAGCTCAGGAGTGACCGCCATGGAACCGATGACCAAGCGCATCGCCGAGCTCTCGCCCGAGCGGCGCCGGCTCCTGGACCAGCTCATCGCGGCCCGGCCGCCGGTCGGCGCGGCCCCGGCCGCCCCGCCGCGGCCCCGGGC
>DATAAG010000894.1:0-4818 GCA_036260235.1 Longimicrobium sp. | reverse complement strand
CGCCGCGCTCCTGGCCGGCATCGTCCTCCTCCCCGATTCCCTTCGCCCCGACGTCCTCTTCGGCAGGCTGGAAGGGAGCGTCCGCCGCCTTCCCCTGGCGCTGCGCCTGCCGCTGGTGCGCATCCTCCGCCTTTCCACGGGAGGCGCATGATGATCGCTCCCTCCGCCCTCGCCGACACCGTCAGCGTCGTCATCCCCTGCTACAACGCCGCCCCGTTCGTGGGCGAGGCGATCGAGTCCGTGCTCGCGCAGGAGTGGCTGCACACGGACGTGATCGTGGTGGACGACGCGTCCACGGACGGGAGCTGGGAGGTGATCGAGCGCTACGGCCCCTGCATCCAGTCACTGCGGCTGGCGGAAAACGGCGGCGCGGCGCGCGCCCGCAACCGCGGGGCGGAGCTGAGCCGCGGCCGCTGGCTCCTCTTCCTGGATGCGGACGACCGCCTTTCCCCCAACGCGCTGATGTGGCTGGCGGAGACGGCGCAGCGCTCGCCCGGCGCGCTGGTACACTGCGCCTGGCGCTACCTGGTGCGCGAGGGGGACGAGTGGGTGCCGCGCGCGCCGAAGCGCCACGTCCCCACCGGCGACCCGCTCCGCGACTGGCTGGAGGGGGGATTCGTCCCCACCTGCTCGCTCCTCTGGCCGCGCGAGATCTTCGCCGCCACCGGCGGGTGGGATCCGGAGCTCACGCTGAACGACGACGGCGACCTGGCCATGCGCGCGCTGGCCGCCGGGGCCCGCCTGGTCCGCGCCGCCGGCGGCGAGGGCTTCTACCGCCGCCACGGCGCCGGGCGCGCGTCGATGAGCACCGCCGTGGCCGGCGAGGCGAAGCTGCGCTCCGGCATGCGGGCGCTGGAGAAGATCTCGGACGTCCTGGACACGCAGGGCCGGCTGGACGCGTACCGCGAACCGATCGGCGCCGCGTACCGCGAGCTGGCGCTGTACGCCTTCCGCGCGGGGCACGGGGAGCTGGGCCGCGAGTGCCTGGCGCGCGCCGGCGGCGGAGCGGGGCGGGGAACGGGGGCGCGCACCTTCGCCGGGCGGGTGCTGACGCGGGTGCTGGGGCTGGAAGGAAAGGAGTGCATCGCCGCCGCGCTGGGGCGCCGCATCGGTGGCGCGGAGGGAGCGCGATGAAGGTCTCGCTCTGCGTCTGCACCTATCGCCGCCCGGTCGGCCTGCGGCGCCTGCTGCAGGCCGTCGCCCGCGCCCGCACGGAGCGGGTGGAGCGGCTGGAGGTCGTCGTCGTGGACAACGACCCGGACGGCTCCGCCCGCGCGACGGTGGATGCGGTGGACGGGATGCCGTTCGCCCTGCGCTACGTCCACGAGCCGCGGCGGGGGATCAGCTTCGCCCGCAACCGCGCGGTGGCGGAAGCCGATCCGGAGTCCGGGTGGATCGCCTTCCTGGACGACGACGAGGAGCCGGAGCCGGGGTGGCTGGACGAGCTGCTGCGGGTGCAGGCGCTGCACGCGGCGGACGTGGTCGCCGGCCCCGTCCCGCCGAAGTTCGAGGCGCCGGCGCCGCGCTGGGTGCTCCGCGGGCGGTTCCACGAGCCGCCGCGCCACGCGACCGGGACGGTGCTGCCGTACGCGGACACGGGGAACGTGCTGGTGCGCGCCTCCCTCTTCCGCGACCTCCCCGCGCCCTTCGCCCCCTCGCTGGCCCTGGCGGGCGGGGAGGACACGCACTTCTTCCTCCGCGTGGCGCGCGCCGGGCACCGCATCGTCTGGGCGGACGACGCGGTGGCGTGGGAGTGGGTGCCGCCCAGCCGCGTGCGCCTCCCCTGGCTGCTGCGGAGGTCGTTCCGCCGCGGCAACACCTGGGCGCTGCTGGAGCGCGAGCTGGACCCCGGCATCCGGATCCGCGCGCGGCGCATCCTGCGCGGCGGCGGCCGGATCGCGCGCGGCGCCGTGCTGCTGCCGATCGGCATCGTCCGCGGCCCGCACGCGGTGGTGGACGCGCTGCGCGGCATCTGCTTCGGCGCGGGGAGCCTGGCGGGGGTGGCGGGCTACCGCTACGACGAATACCGCACCACGCACGGCGCATGACCAGCGTGAGCCTCCCGCCCGCCCCCGCCGCCCCGGGCGACCGTCCCGCCTTCGCCCCGCGCGCCGCGGCGATGCGTCCGCCGCGGCAGGTGCGGATGGCTGCCGGCCTGCACGCGCTGCTGGACCGCTTCGAGCGCGTCTACGCGGTGGCGCTCCTCCTGGTGTTCTCGGACGCCGTCATCCCGCTGGTGCGCAGCGCGGCGGGCGCGGTGCCGGACCTGGAGAACGGCGATCCGCACCGCCAGGCCATGCTCTTCGGCTTCTTTGGCGTCTGCGCGCTGCTCTGCGCGCTGCGGCCGCGGGAGATCGCCACGGCGGCGCTGCGCAACCCGCTCACGCTCCTCCTGATCGCCTTCGCCATCCTGTCCCGGGACTGGTCGCACGCCCCGGACATCACCCTGCGCCGCGGGATCGCGCTCGCCGGGACCACGATGTGCGGCGTCTGGCTGGCGGGGCGCTTCCGCGGCCGTGAGCTGATGGAGATGCTGGGCTGGGCGATGGGGATCGCGGCGGTGCTCAGCCTGCTGTTCGCCCTGCTGATCCCCGAGCTGGGCATTCACCAGGACGGCGACTTCGCGGGCGCCTGGCGCGGCATCTACCTGCAGAAGAACGGGCTGGGGAAGATGATGGTCCTCGGCACGCTCACCTTCATCCTCCTCACCCTTCGGGAGGAGGGGCGGGCGCGGCGCAAGTGGCAGGCGCTGGCCTTTCTCTGCGCGGCGCTCGTCCTTCTCTCCACCTCCACCACGTCGATGCTCATCCTGGGCGCGCTGGTTCTCCTCGTCCCGCTGTACCGGGCGCTCGCCGCGCGCAGCCGCTGGCTGGTGCCGGTGGCGCTGGGGATCGCGCTTCCCGTCGCCGCCATCGTGCTGGCGGTGGTGGCGGACGTGGAGGCGGCGCTGGACCTGTTCGGCAAGGACGCCACGCTGACGGGGCGGACGGAGCTGTGGGAGTACGCCGCGGCCACCATCGGCGACCGGATGTGGTACGGGTACGGGTACGGCGCCTTCTGGCAGGTGAGCACGCGCGCGCAGGGCATCTACGCCGCCATCGGCTGGGACGCGTGGCACGCGCACAACGGGCTGCTGGAGCTGGGGCTGAACCTGGGGGTGATCGGCATCGTCGTCTTCCTGGCGGGCTACTTCCTGGGCCTCCTCCGCGGGACGAGCGCCCTGCTGTGCGGCGCGCGGGAGGAGGGGATCTGGATCCTGGGGTTCCTGACCTTCGTGCTGCTGGGCAACCTGACGGAAAGCGCCATCCTGGAGCAGAACGCCTACTGGATGCTGTACGTCGCCACCACCTGCATCGCCGCGCCGGCCGCCATGGCCGAGGTGCAGCCTCGGATGCGCGGGGCCGCGCTCTCGCCGGGCGTGCGGATGTGCGCGCGGCGGCGGGTGCGCGTGCAGGCGGTGGAGGGCTGAACGATGCGCGGAATCTCCGTTGACGCCGGCGTGCGAAATCGTCGCCGCCGGTCCGTCAATCATCATGTGCGGCTGCTACGGTGTGTTACGCGGGCATCGCGGAGTCGCACGGTCCTGCCTGGCGGCGGGGCGATTATCACTCGGCTTGGCCTGCCGGTTCATGAGGGTGCGTTTCTCAATGGTGTCGGGCCCCGCCGCCTTATCATTGCTCCGCTGGAACGGCGGTCTCACGCAGAGGCGCGGAGGCGCAGAGAGCGAGTCTCTCCGTGTCTCCGCGTCTCTGCGTGAGCTTCCTCCTCGAACCTTCGCCGGGTGAGACTCCCCATGCGGCACGTCGCCATCATCGTCGCCAAGAACGAGGAGCGCTTCATCGGCCGGATGCTGCGCTCGCTGCGCGCGCAGACCGCGCCGCCGGACCGCGTGTACGTGGTGGACGACGGCTCCACCGACGGCACGGCGCAGGTCGTCGCGGCGATGGCGGCGGAGTGGCCCGCGCTCTCGCTGGTCCGCCGCCCGGCCGGCATCCCCCGCACGCACGAGGACGGCGTGGTCCCCGCCTTCCTGGCGGCGTACGACCTGTGCCGCGAGCTGGACTTCACCTACGTCTCGCGGCTGGACGCGGACATCGAGTTCCAGCCGGACTACTTCCAGCGCCTGCTGGACCACCTGGACGCGCACCCCGACTGGGGGATGGCGGGCGGGGTGCCGTACGAGGAGGTCGGCGGCGTCGTCCGCGGGTGGAAGATGCCGGCGAGCCACGTTCCCGGCGCGCTCAAGACGATGCGGCGCGAGGTGTTCGACCGCATGGGCGGGTTCGTGCCCACCTACAGCTGGGACATCGTGGACGGCGTGGCGATGCGGGCGCTGGGCTACCGCACCGGGCATCTGGACCTGCGGGTGGAGCACCTGCGGCCGCACGGGTCGTACGAGGGGGTGCTGCGCGGGCGGGTGAAGTGGGGCGAGGGGGCGTGGACCATCGGCACGCACCCGCTGTACGCGCTGGCCCGCGGCGCGTACCTGATGACGCAGAACCGGCCGTACGTCCTGGCCGGCGCCGCCTACTGGTGGGGCTACCTGCGCGCCGCCCTCCGCCGCACACCGCGCATCCCGAACACCGATATCACCCGCGCCCTGCGCCGCGAGCAGATCGGCCGGCTGCTGCGGCTGAACCGGGTGGCGGCGTGAGGTGACGGCACGGCGCGGATGGTCGAAGCCCGAGCCCGTCTCAGCGCCCGCGGGCTGAAGCCCGCGGCTGGAACGGCCACAAGCCCCGCCCGGCGCCGCTGACGCGTCGCCGAACGGGGCTTCACCTGCGTAACTGCTGAACGACCGGTAAGCCTTACTGTTCC
>DATAAG010000893.1:0-7844 GCA_036260235.1 Longimicrobium sp. | reverse complement strand
CACGCCAGCCTACCGGATCGCGGGCTGGCGGCGCAAGGGCGGCGGAGGCGGAGAGGGGTGGGCAGATGTCGGGTGCTCCGCATACTTTCTCGCGGAACGCAGGCCGACCCCCTCCCCGACCCTCCCCCACAAACTGCGTGGGGGAGGGAGAACGGCAGGAACGGGGAGACCCGCGACCGAAGTTCTCCCCCTCTCCGCGAGGAACGAGCGGGGAGGGGGTCGGGGGGGAGGGGCCCTCCCGCGGGCGCAGTGAGATGCGGGTCCAACCACCACGATCCCCGCCCCACCCCCACCTCCCCCAGGGGTTTTTGGGGGAGGTGGGCGAGTCATGCGAGCCCGGAGGGGGCGTGCCCCCGCGACGAACCCTCCAGGACGGCGAAATCTCCTCCCGCACCACGCAACGAAGCCAGCAGAGCATCGCTCCGCTGGCTCCGTTGATCGATCGGCTTCGTGTGGCGTGGATGGTCGCTAGAACTTCCAGCCCAGCACGAAATCGACCGCGCGGTGATACGCCGGCTCGCCCCACTCCCCCTGCAGGGCGTCGTTCAGGCCGACGTTGTAGCGGACCTCCAGCACCGCGTGCCGGGCCTCCATCCCCGCCCCGATCGAGGCGTCCCACACCACCGGGCGATAGTCGTAGTTCGGCACGCCCTCGCCGCGGCGGTTGCCGACCAGGGCGTTCATCCGCGGCCCCGCGACCACGTAGGGAGAGACCGGCCCCAGCGTGCCGGCCGTCACCCTGGCCAGCGCCGCCACCGACACGTACTGGAAGCGCTTGTCCAGCCGGTGCTCGAACACCCTGTCGTCGACGGCGACGGATGCGTCGCGGGAGTAGCCGCGCTCCAGGTACCCGGCTTCCGCCACCAGCGACAGCGGCCCGGCGGCGGCCCACTCGCCAAAGACGAAGGCGCTGTAGCCGCGGCGCTGCTCCGGGTCTTCGGAGGGAAGCTCGGTCTGGATGCTGGAGAGCGTCGCGGCGCCCTTGAGGCCCCAGGCGCGCAGGTGCTGCGCGGATGCCGGCGCGGAGGAAATGGCGAGCGCGACCGTGAGAAGGAGCACGGACGGAGTGGAGCGGGGCATGGAGGTCTCCTGTCTCCTGGTGAGGGTCAGGGTCTTCCAAGAACGCCCCGCCCCGCCCGTCCGTGACGGCCGGGGCTACTTGGTCCAGTACATGATCACGCCGCACCCGCCGGCATCCAGCAGGTAGCGGGCGGGAATGGCGTGGCCGTAGTAGACCTCCACCCCCACCAGCGCGCGGGGATGGTCGACCGTGCGGCCGGTGGCGCCGGTGCCGCGCTGGTCGCCGCCCCGCGAGGCCGTCCATCCGTTGATGACGATGGCGGGCCGGCAGCCGCCCCGCATGAGCGGCGTGCCGCCGGTCAGGCGCACGCCGCGCACGTGGCGGAAGATGTCCGCCAGCCTTCCCGGCCGCATGCGCTCGATGTCGTGCTGCTCCAGGTACACCGCCTCGCGCAGCCCGTCGGGGCCAAAGTGGTCCCGCCGCTCGTAGAAGCCCTGCTCCTCCAGCCGCGCGTACCGCGCCTGCCCGGTGACCGTCAGCGGCTCCAGCACCACCGCGCTGGCGCTCATCCGCAGCTCGATGCTGAAGATGGCGTTCGCGGCCAGGTGGATGGGCTCGCTGGTTCCGTCGCGGTAGCCCAGGCGCGACGCCTGCACCCGGTACATCCCGATCTCGTGCCCGTAGAGGACGAAGATGCCGTCCACGTCGGTGCTGCTGCTGTGCGCCGTGTCGCCGTCCTCCTCCACCAGGTGCATGCGCGCCCCGGCGATGGGCGCCGCCGTCTCCGCGTCCAGCAGCCGCCCCTGCACCACCTGCGCGGCCGCGCCCGGCGCATTCCCCACCAGCAGCGCCAGCAGGCACAGCATCCCGCCCCTGCCGCCGACCGCCCTCTCTATCCAGTTCAGATGCACGTGATCCTCCTGGCCGGTTGTCTCTTTTGCACGCACCCATCTCACGATCGAAAAATCCGCAGAACCATCTCCCGCCGGACACCGACTGCTAAGAACGCCGCACGCCCGCGGCCTCTGACGGGCGGATCCGCGTCCGCCGCGCGAGCCGCCGCACCGGTGCCCGCTGCGGATGGTCCGGGTGCATCCGCCGGGGTCCCCCGGGCGAGAGGAGAATTGAACGCTGGTCCGAAGTACGTGGACGGGCATCTCACTGCGCCCGCAAGAGCCCCCTCCCCTCGGCCCCCTCCCCCGCTCCGCGGGAGGCGGGGAGAACTTCGATTGCGCCACCTCACGATTCGGGTGCGCAGGCAGCGCCCCCTCCGGGCTCGCATTACTCGCCCACCTCCCCCAAAAACCCCTGGGGGAGGTTGGGGTGGGCGACGTGTCGGGCGGTTCGACGAGCATCTCAACGCGCCCGCAAGAGCCCCCTCCTCCGCTCCGCGCGCTCCGCGGGAGAGGGGGAGAACTTCGATTGCGCTCCGGACATCCCTGCCGTTCTCCCTCCCCCACGCAGTTTGGGGGGGAGGGTCGGGGGAGGGGGGCGCCGGCGGTGCGCACCGACCTTTCGAAGCACCTCTGACGCGCGCCGTTCCGCAGGCTGTAACCTGTAACCCGTAACCTGTAACCTGTCCCCCTACGGCCGCTTCCCGCAGTTCTTCTCCACCTCGTAATGAATCGCCCGCGGATAGTCCTCCCGCGGCAGGCGCACCTGCACCAGCACGGGGCCGCGGTTGGCGGGGTTCGCGGGATCCGCCAGCACGCGCAGCACGTCGTCCAGCTCCGCGTGCGTCGCCACCTCGAAGCCGGTCATCGGCGCGTCGGGGGTGGCAAAGACGTCGGCCAGGCGGCCGTAGCGCCACGGGTGCAGCTCGTTGTAGAAGCTGGCCTCCTCGCCCGAGGCGGGATCGTAGAAGCACGGGTGCACCAGCATCTGCTCGATGCCGTAGAAGTCCGCGTTGTTCAGCACGAAGACGACGCCGTCGTGCCGCAGCCGCGTCTGCGTGGAGAGCTCCTGGCAGCTCTCCTGGAAGGACCCGTCGCCCACGAACACCAGCGGCCGCTTTCGCGGCACCGCGGCCTTCACCCCCGTCACCGCGCCCACCGAGTAGCCGATGGCCAGCCACGAGCCCTGGCAGAAGTAGCTGCGCGGCTGCGGCATCTTGAGGTTCTGCGAGCCCAGCAGCGAGAACCCCGCGTCGCTGACCACCACGTACGGCGAGGTGGCGTCCGTCCCCGTGCCGGAGGCGGACTCGTCCAGGAAGGCGCTGATCCGCTGGAAGAAGGTGTCGTAGGTCAGCGGCTGCTCCGCGTCCGCCGTGGCGCTGAGGGCGGCGATGAACTCCTCGCGCGTGCCGCTGCCCCCCTCGCGGTAGTAGTCGGTGGAGAAGCCGCCGGCGCCGTCCCGCTGCGCCGTGGCCTGCCGCTCCACCAGCGCGTCGCGCAGGCCGGTGATGAACTCGCCCAGCTTGATGTCGGGGAAGTAGCGCGGCCCCACGCTCACCCCCTGGTGCGCGGCCACGATCCAGTCGTCGCCCACCGCGCGGGTGCCGCCCAGGTTCTTGGAGGTGGGCCACGAGCCCAGGCCCACGCGGCACTTCGCCGCGTTCTGGAACATCTCGTAGACCTCCGGCAGGCTGGCCTTGCCGTTGTACACGCCGTGGAAGAGCGGGTGGTTCTCCGAGACGATGGACTTGCCGCCGATGGTGGTGCAGAAGGGGAGCCCCGTGTCGTCCACCAGCGACTCGAACTCCGCGCGCAGCCCGTAGCGGTCGATCTCCTCCCCGCCCCACAGGATCGGCGAGCCCAGCTCGCAGACCAGGTCCACCGCCGCCTTCACCGCGTCCGCCCGCATGCGGTCGTTCGCCGCCGTCGTGGGGCGCGGCAGGGGGACGATGCGGCCCTGCGGCGCCGCGCACTCGCCCGTCCACACGTTCTCCCACACCTCCAGGTAGACGGGGCGCCGCTCGGTCAGGCAGGCGGTGAGCGCGCCGTCGATCTGCACCGGCGCCATCCGGCTGCCGGTGACCACCTGCGCGTCCACCGTCACCTGGCGAAAGGCGTCCACGTTGCTGCGCGTGTTGGGGCTCATGTGGCTGGTCAGCAGCCCGATGGCCCGCAGGTTGAGCCACTGCTCGTACGTGGGCGCGCCGGTGATCACGACGACGGGGATCTGCTCCACGTACGACCCGCCCACGGGCTGGATGACGCTGAGCGCGCCCACGCCGTAGGTGACGGCCACGGCGCCCAGCCCGGTGGCGCGGGCGTAGCCGTCGGCCGCGTAACCGCCGTTGATCTCGTTGCAGTTGCCCACCCACTCGATCCCCGCCTTGCGCACCTCCGGCAGGAACGGCCCCAGGTGGTTTCCCGGCACGCCGAACAGGTGGCCGATCCCCAGCTCCGCCAGGCGCGCGGCCAGGTAGCGCGCCACGTTCCACGTTCCGTCGGCGCCCCCGCTCACGGCTCCACCCCCGGCCGCTCGCCGTTCACCTCCAGCGCGGCGCGCACGGCGGACTCCAGCGCGCCCTCCACCCAGGCGTGCTTGAGCGAGGTGTGCTCGCCCGCGAAGTGCACCGGCCCCTCGGCGGTGGGGATGTCCAGGTGGAACTGCGTGAGCTGCCCCGGCGTGAACACCGCCGCCTCGCCGAAGGCGTAGCGGTTGCGCAGCCAGCTCTGCGTCTGCCCGTAGCCGGTGTAGAAGACCTCGATGCGCCGGCCGTGGATGGACTGCAGCCCGCGGAGCGCGAAGGCGTAGCGCTCGTCGTCGGACATGGAGTCCCACCGCGCGGCGTCGTCCGCCCAGCTGTAGCTGGCCAGCACCACGCCCCCCTCGCTCCCCTCCACGGGGTGCGACGGGTAGTACATGAAGCGGTTGGGGTTGTCGGTGATGGACCCGCCGCCGAAGACGTGCGTGGCCTCGCGGTCCGGCGGGCGCTGGTGGCGCAGCTCCGCGTAGAACGCCTTCTCCCGCTTCGCGATGCGCGTCTCGTCCACGTCCGGGTGCGCGCCCAGCAGCTCGGTGCTCTTCTCGTCCTCCTCCGGGGGCCGGTCGCCGGCGTACTTCTCGTAGAGCCCGGCGCCGCGGGCGTTCAGCTCGCGCTTCCAGTCCTCTTCCGTGAACTCCCACCAGCGCTTGCTGAACTCCAGCAGCACCTTGGTGGCGGAGTCGTAGTGCAGCTCGATGACGGCCCGGCGCTTCTTGTAGCTGAACAGCGGGTCCACGATCACGTGGCGCAGGCTGCTGAAGGGGATGGTGACGATGGCCGCGTCGCCGCTGAACTCCTGGAACCGCGGCTCGCCCGTGCGCTTGCCGCCGCGGTCCTCGTCGGCGGACTCGTCCACGGTCTTGATCCACACGGCGGGCCCGTCCGGCCCCACGTGGACGCACTGGTTGCAGTCGCGGTCCGGGTGCCAGTACTCGATCTGCACCATACGCCGCCCCAGGACGATCTCGTCGCGCAGAAAGGCCAGGAAGGCGTACGGCAGCCGCCAGCTGCCGCCGTCCAGCTCCCAGTAGGTGGCGTTGGGGTTGATGTCGCTGCGCCCCAGGAAGCTGTGGAAGAAGGAGAGGGGGAGCCGCGAGGTCAGGTTCTCGATGGTCCCCACCGCCTCGATGGTCTCGTCGCTGAAGCCCCCGTGCTCCTTCAGGAACCCCCACATGGAGTACGCGTCGAAGTCGTAGATCACCCGCGCCCACCCCTCCACCCACTCGTCGAACGGCTTGTTGACGCGTTTGCCGTGCTCGTCGACGTACGAGTAGTAGTCGCGCACCTTGTCCACGGCGTCGTTCACCAGCTGGTTGGCCGTCTTGCCCTGCAGCTCCCGGGGCATGCCGAAGCTGGCGTTGACCTCGTTGGGCCGGTTGCCGTACTCGCTCTTGCGCACCTGCAGGCCGTTGACGCGAATCCACGCCTGGTTGCGCTTCTCCGGCACCCGGAAGGGCACGTCGGGGCCGTTGCGCCACTCGCCGCTGCCGTCGAACGGCCGGTAGACGACGGGCGGGACGGTGTTCGTGCCCGTTCCGGGCTTCACGTCCACGTTGTAGAACAGGCGGCGCGGCAGCCCCAGCTTGTCGACCAGGGCCAGCACCAGGGGGTGGAAGTCGGGAAGGCGCATGGCCCCCGCCTCGGCGTACTGGCGGGGATCGCGGAAGGGCGAGCCCAGGTCCGGGCGCCACTGGTCGTAGCGAAAGGTCTTCAGCCGTCCGCCGATGCGGTTGCCGTTGGCTTCGATGATGGTGACGTGGTGCCCCGCCTCCTTGAGCAGCCACCCCGCCACCAGCCCGGCGATCCCCGCCCCCACGATCAGCACCCTCCTGGGCTTCTCCGTCTTCGTGAGGCCGCGGTCGATCAGGATCTCCAGGTAGTGCTTCACCAGGTCGCGGTCGTCGTGGCCCACCATCAGCAGGGTGCGGGCAAGGCGGATGCACTTTTCCCAGCGCTCCGGGTCGGGCGCCGTCCAGCGTTCGTTCTCGGTCATGTGGGGGCCGGTATGATGGGTGGGATAGAGGCGAAGCCGTCTGCGCAGGATAACCCCGCCGCCTGCCAAGTCAAGCGGAACCTGCTGACCGGATCTCCTGCCGTCCGCCCGCTGGAGCGAATGATGCTCTTTGCTTCTCTGATCCGGAAATCCGCTCGAGGATCCCCGGTGCTGGCGGTCCGGTGTTGTCCGCGAAGGCGGACAGCGTGTAGTCGTTGCGGCGATTTAGTCGCTGGACGGCGGTCGCGACGGGGCTTGGTTACCGGACTTGATTCGCAATGAGCATCATTCGCTCCTGGAGGCGGACTGCACGATCCCTGACCAGATCCGCCCTCCGCTACAACCGCCGGAGCACGGAGTCATCATGTGCGGAGGCCGCCGCCGCAGGAGCGCGAAATTCACGGAATGCTTGCGGCGGCGGGGGCGGGCTTCGATACTGAACGCGCGTCGCACGCACCCGTCCCTTCCGCACCGGAGCACGGCATGCTGATCCCCCGCTACTGGTCCCGCGCAGAATCCACCGCGGCCACGCCGGCCGGCAAACCGATGCGTTTCCACGTCTGGCGCGGGTCGCGGAACAGCGCCGCGGAGGCGCAGGCGCTGGCGAACGAGGCGGTGCAGCGGATGGCCGAGCGCATCCGCCGGGGCGAGGGCTTTCCGGAGCGCTACACGTACGGCGATCGCCCGCTGCGCGAAGAGGTGGTGCGCGAGCTTCCCGTGACGCCCTCCAGCGACGTGCCGGACGCCGCCATCACCCGCAACTCCTACGGCGCGCTGGTGCTCAACGCCGCCCGCGCCTTCTTCATCGACGTGGACGTGGAGCGGGCGGACGGCGGCACCTCGTCCTCGCCGGGCTCGCCGTCCTCCTCCGCGGGCCCGAACCCCGCCGCGGCCATCAAGGAGCTGGTGGACACGCTCCCCATCCCGGGCGGCGTGAAGTCGATCCTGGGTGGGCTGTTCGGCGGCGGCGGGGGATCGGCGCGGCCGGCGGCGCCCACCCGGCCGCCCTCGCCGCCGGACCCGGCGGCCGCCGCCATGGCCCGGCTGCGCGCGTGGATGTCGGCGCACCCGGAGTGGCGCGTGCGCGTGTACCGCACGCACTCCGGCCTGCGCTACCTGGTGACGCACGCGGTCTTCACCCCGCAGGACCCGGAGGTGCAGTCCGCCATGGCGTCGCTGGGCGCCGACCCGCAGTACATCCGGCTGTGCCAGGCGCAGAAGAGCTTCCGCGCGCGCCTCACGCCCAAGCCCTGGCGCGTGGGAATCGAGAACCCGCCGGCGCGCTTTCCGTACGAGGGCCCGGCGGAGGAGAGCGCCATGGCTTGGGCGTGAGGCGCGCGCGGAAGCTCTTCTGCGCCTGGCACAGCCGGATGTACTGCGGGTCGGCGCCCAGCGAC
>DATAAG010000892.1:0-4143 GCA_036260235.1 Longimicrobium sp. | reverse complement strand
CGCCCCGCGGACCCGCGCCGCCGCCGAACCGGGGTCCGCCCCGGCCGCCGTCCCGCGGGCCGCCACGCGCGCCGCCGGAGCGCGCGCCGCGGTCGTCGCCGCCGCCGCGGTCCATCCGCCGCATGGGGCCGGCGCCCGGCTTCCGCTGGCGATCGTAGTCCACGCGCACGCTGCGGTTGCGGATCGTCGTCCCGTTGAGCGACGAGATCACCCGCTCCGCCGCGTCCGCCGGCACCTCCACGATGCTGAAGGTGTCGCGGATGTCGATCTTGCCGATGGCGTGGCCCGGGATGTCCGCCTCGCCCGCGATGGCGCCCACCAGGTCGTTGGCCCGCACGCCGTCGCGGTCGCCCAGGCTGATGAACAGGCGGGTGAAGGCGGAAGGCGCCGCGCCCGTGTCCGCGAAGCCGCCCGGCGCGGGACGCATGGACGCCGCCGTGCGCGGCTCGCGGGCCTCGCGCGCGGCGACGGCCGCGGGGGGCATGGCGTCGGCCGCGGAGACGGTGGACCGCTTGCGGCGCAGCAGCGCGGAGGCGGCCGCCGCGATCTCCGTGGGCGTGAAGTCCTCGAAGAGCGGCTCCAGGATGAGCATCTGCGCCGCGAGGTCCTCTTCCCGCAGCGCCCGCCGCAGCTCGCCGCGAAAGGCGCGCAGCTCGGCGGAGCCGGAGACGGGCTCCTCCCCGGCGATCCCCGCGGGCTGCGCGTGGAAGCCGGCCCGCTTCGCCAGGTCGCGCAGGTGCGCCAGCTCGCGCGGCTCCACCAGCACGAAGCCGGGATCCTCGCCGCCGTGGCGGGCGCGCAGCGTCTCCTCGTCCGCGGGAACGTCGAAGCTCACCACCTGCCCGTCCGGGAGGTCCGCCTCGTCCTGGTCGTCCGACGGGGTTCCCAGGACGATGACGTCCGCGTCGGGATCGTCCACGTCGCTCACCAGGAAGCCGCGCAGCGTGAGCGCCTCGGAGAGCTGCGCCGCGCGCTCGTCGGTGCGGCAGTAGAGGACGGGCGCGGACTCGCCGCGGTCCCCGCCCAGCAGCCGTGCGACCACGTCCACCTTGTCGCGCGCCCCCACCGGCACGTAGCCGATGGTCGCCGTGGGAGCCGCGGCGGGCTCGGCGGAGGCGGGGTCGGCGGCGGTGGCGGGGTAGCGGATGGCGCGCTTGACGCGGCGGCCGGCCAGGTCCTCCACCGCCTCCGTGACCTCCGCCGTGACGACGACGCGCTGCGCGTCGCGGGGGACGTGGTCGAAGAGCGTCTCCAGCGCCTCCCATCCGCCCACGGACTCGATCTCCGCCGCGCCGTCGATGACCACCGCCTCCAGCCCCTCCAGCTTGAGGGCGGAGGTGCGGACGGCCTCCATCACCTCGGCGGGGGTGGCGATGAGCACGTCCGCCGCCTCGGAGCGCGTTCCCCATCCCCCGCCCGACGCGGCGACGGAGAGGCCGGCCGCCTGCGCGAACGGCACCAGCTCCAGCGCCGCCCGCTCCGCCGCCTCGGGCGTGGGCGCCAGCGCCAGCAGCCGGGTGCCCGCGGGCTCCGCCGCCTCGTCCTCCCCCTCGTCGTCGTCCCCGGCGCGGGGCTCCAGCCGGTCCAGCACGCCCAGGCCCCAGGCCAGCGTCTTGCCGGCGCCGCTGCTGGCGCGGGCCACCAGGTTGCCCTCGCGGCGCAGCACCGGGATGGCGGCGGCCTGGAGCGCGGTGGGGCGCTCGATGCCCGCGTCGTCCAGCGCCGCCAGCAGCGGCTCGCGCAGCCCGAGCTCTTGGAATGAAGCCATGTACGTCGTCCGTCCGTCTCTGGTCCGATGTGGTCACGCGCGGATGCGCCCCCGTGCGGTCCGCAAGGTTCCTGCCCGGTGGCGCAGCGGGGCGGCAATGTACACGATGCGTGCCGGGGGAGACGAGTGCGTGAGTGCGTGAGTGCGTGAGTGCGTGAGTGCGGATTATCGGCCCGATCCTGAGCGGGTAAACCCGCCGCTAGGACAGCCACAAGCCCTGTCCCGGCGCCGCTGTCGCGTCGCCGAACAGGGCTTCAACTGCATCAACCCCGATGAGTCGTCATTCCGAAGGAGGCGCCTCCCGGCACTCGCCGAAACCGGGTAGCCTGGCTCCGGCTGAGGAATCTACCCGCCTCACCTCGTGGCCTGCCTCTTCGCGCGGAACCCGCGCCCGCCGTGTCCGCGAAGGCGGGCAGCGTGTCGTCGTTGCGGCGATTTCAATCGCTGCGGCCGGGGCCGCACTTTCGCGCGATGATTCTGGACCGTAAGCTGCCCGCCCGATCCTGATCCGCCGAACGAGCTTCCCATGCCTGAACTCCCCACGCACGGTCCGCTGCACGGCGTGCGCGTGCTGGACCTGAGCCGCGTGCTGGCGGGCCCGCTGTGCACCATGGTGCTGGGCGACCTGGGCGCCCACGTCATCAAGGTGGAGCGCCCCGGCACCGGCGACGACACGCGCGCCTGGGGTCCGCCCTGGGCAGTGGGCCCGGCGGGGCGCGAGGCGGCGTACTACCTGTGCGTCAACCGCAACAAGCGCGCGGTCACGGCGGACCTCAAGGCGGAGGAGGGGCGCGCGCTCGTCCACCGCCTGGCCCGCGGCGCGGACGTGCTGGTGGAGAACTTCGCGCCGGGGATGCTGGACGGCTGGGGGCTGGGGTACGATGCGCTCGCGGCGGAGAATCCCGGCCTCGTCTTCTGCTCCATCACGGGATACGGGTCCGACGGGCCGGAGGCGGGGCGGCCGGGCTACGACTTCGCCGTGCAGGCCCGGGCAGGGTGGATGGCCATCACCGGCGACCCCGAGGGCGCGCCGACCAAGGTGGGCGTGGCGGTGGTGGACGTGCTCACGGGGCAGAACGCCGCGGTCGCCGTCCTCGCCGCCCTGCGCGAGCGGGAGCGCTCCGGGCGGGGACAGCGGGTGGAGGTGTCGCTCTTCGACGCCGCGCTCGCGGGGCTCATCAACGTCACGCAGGCCGCGCTGGTGACGGAACGGGAGCCGGTGCGCTACGGGAACGCGCATCCCACCATCGTCCCCTACCAGGCGTTCCAGGGGGCGGACCGCGCCTTCGTGGTGGCGGTGGGGAACGATGCGCAGTGGCGGCGGCTGTGCGCCGCCATCGGCGCGGACGACCTGGCGGCGGACGCGCGCTTCGCCACCAACCCGGGGCGGGTGGAGAACCGGGAGGCGGTGACGGACGCGCTGGCGGAGCGGTTCCGCGCGCGGCCGGCGGCGGAGTGGCTGGCGAGGATGGAGGCCGCCGGCGTTCCCTGCGCGCCCGTGCAGAGCGTGCGCGAGGCGCTGGCGGACCCCGTGCTGACCGGCCGCGGCGGCCTGTGGCCGATGCGCGGCGATACCTACGGCGAGGTGCCGACGGTCGCCTCGCCGCTGCGCTTTTCGCGCACGCCGGCCGCGCTGCGCGACCCCGCGCCCGCGCTGGGGGAGCACGACGAGGCGGTGGCGCGGCGGGGGTGGGACGCGTTCGCGCCGGAACTCCGCGCCTGACGGACGAGTATCCTGCCGCGTCGCACGTTCCCCTCGCCCACCACAGGATGCTGCGCATGTCCCCAACGCTTCGCCGCTGCGCCCTGGCGGCCGTTCTCGTCCCGCTGGTCCCCGTGCTGGCCGCCGCGCAGGAGGTGAGCAACCGCCCGGCGATGTCGCTGAGCGGGGGCGCGCGCCTGTACGAGAGCACGGACGGCGCCTCCACCGCCGTCTCGGCCGCCATCCGCAGCGAGCTTCCCATCGCGGAGATCTTCGTCCTGGAGCTGGCCGGCTCGGCGGCCGACGTGCCGGACGACGCCACCAGCGGCATCGCCAACCTCTTCGAATCGCAGCTACAGCTCGCCATTCCGCTGGGCGAGGTGCTGACGCCGTACGCGGGCGCCGGCGCCGGCATCGCGCAGGTCAAGGAGCTGGGGGCGATGACGGAGGACTGGAAGGCGATCTTCACCGCAGCGGTGGGGATGCGGGTTTCGCTCTCCAGCAACCTGGGGGCGGTCGTCGATGCCCGCATCCGCGGCCGCGGCTCGCAGATCGCCAGCCACATCGACATGTCGGTGGGGGTACGCTACCAGTTCGGCCGCCCGGACCGCCCCCGCTTCCGAGGCGGACGCCAGTAGCCGCGCCACGGTTCGGACGCCATGCACCGCGGGGC
>DATAAG010000891.1:0-1603 GCA_036260235.1 Longimicrobium sp. | reverse complement strand
TGGTGGCGGTGGTGGGCGAGACGCCGGTGCGGGCGATGGAGACCGGGTTCGAGCTGGTGCGCACCCTGGTCACCCAGGGGCCGGCGGCCGCCTGGCAGCAGATCGTGGAGGGGATCAGCAACCTGCGCGACATGGTGATGGAGCAGGTGATGAGCTTCGTCCGCACGCGCATCGTGCAGGCGGCCGTCACCCGCCTGGTGACCAGCCTGAACCCGGCGGGCGCCTTCATCCAGGCCATCATCGCCATCTACAACACGGTGATGTTCTTCATCGAGCGCCTGCGGCAGATCGCGCAGGTGGCCATGTCGTTCATCGACTCCATCGCGGCCATCGCGGCGGGGAACATCGGCTCCGCGGCGGCCCGCGTGGAGACGACGATGGCCGGGCTGCTGACGCTGGTGATCAGCTTCCTGGCGCGGCTGGTGGGGCTGGGCCGGGTGAGCGACGCGGTGGTGAACCTCATCAACCGCGTGCGCCAGCCGGTCTTCCGCGCGATGGACCGCGTGGTGAACTGGATCGTCACCCAGGCGCGGCGGCTGGGACGCTTCGTCGCGCAGGCCGGCGTGCCGCAGGACCCCGCCGCCCGGCTCCGGCTCGCCAGCCAGGCGGCGGTGGCGGCCGCGCGCCGGCTGCGGGGCAGGATCACCGCGTCGCTGCTGGCCCCGGTGCTCGCCGGGCTCCGGGTGCGCTACGGGCTGACGGAGATCCGCCCGTACGAGCGCAGGGGCAGGTGGTTCGCGCGCATCGTCGTCAACCCCGCGGACGACCCGGAGCTGGGGCCCTCCACGCCCGCCGCGGGCGCGACCCCGTCCGCCGCGGGCGCGACCCCGTCCGCGGCGGGGGCGCCGGTGGCCTGGCCCACCGCGGCGGGGCGCAGCATCAGCGTCCGCATCGGGCGGGGCAGGCGCATCCAGCAGGTCCGGTCGATCGACACGACGGCGAACACCATCACCTTCACCGAGCGCGGCGGCGGCAGCTCGACGTCCAGCTACGCCGGATTCATGGCGCGGTGGAACATCGGCGACATCCGTCCGGCGGAGGAGAGCGCGGCGGAGCTGCGCGCGCGGCTGACCGCCAAGTGGGGCGCCGCCGTCGCCGACGCCATCATGCGGCGCGACGAGCTCACCAGGAACGTGGGGATCACCGACGACCGCCAGGCGCACCACATCATCCCCGTGGAGATCCTGGGCAAGCAGGAGGTGCTGCGCCTGCTGGTACAGAGCGGCTGGAACTTCAACGCCCGGATCAACGGCGTGCCGCTGGCGGAAGGCTTCCACGGCAACCATCCGGCGTACACCGCCTACGTGGACCGGCGCATCGACCAGTTCATGGGCGGCTACGCGGCACGGCCGGTGGCCGAGGCCGTCGCGCCCTTCAGGGCGTTCCTGGAGAACACGCTCCTTCCCGAGCTGCGGGACCACATCGAGGAGGCGAGGCGCCGGTACGGATCGACGGGACGGAACCTGAACGACTACTTCCGCACCCTGTAGCGCGCGGCCGCGGGCCCGCGCGTGGAGAGAGCACCGGATGTGGATTCTGCGGACGAGGATCTGCAACGCGCAGAACAACGAGGTCGTCCCCCATGTGCGCCACCTGGGGGACG
>DATAAG010000890.1:0-1686 GCA_036260235.1 Longimicrobium sp. | reverse complement strand
TGGTGGCGGTGGTGGGCGAGACGCCGGTGCGGGCGATGGAGACCGGGTTCGAGCTGGTGCGCACCCTGGTCACCCAGGGGCCGGCGGCCGCCTGGCAGCAGATCGTGGAGGGGATCAGCAACCTGCGCGACATGGTGATGGGGCAGGTGACGTCGTTCATCCAGAGCCGCGTGGTGCAGGCGGCCATCACCACCATCACGGCCAGCCTGGTCCCCGGCGCGGGGTTCATCCGCGCCATCATCGCCATCTACGACACGGTCACCTTCGTCGTCCAGCGGCTGCGGCAGATCGGCCAGGTGGTGGCCGCGTACGTCGACTCCATCGCGGCGATCGCGTCGGGGAACATCGGCACCGCGGCCAACCGGGTGGAGACCACCATGGCGGGGATGCTCACCCTCGTCATCAGCTTCCTCGCGCAGATCGCACGGCTGGGCAACGTGAGCGCGGCGGTCAGGCGCATCATCGACCGCGTACGCCAGCCGGTCTTCCGTGCGCTGGACCGCGTGGTGAACTGGATCGTGGCGCAGGCGCGGCGGCTGGGGCGCTTCGTCGCCCAGGCCGGCGTGCCGCAGGACCCGGTGCAGCGGCTGAACCTGGCCATGGCGGCGGCGCAGTCGGCGGTCAGCCGCTTCAGCGGGCGCCGGGCCGGGGCGCTGGTGCTCAGGCCGCTGCTGCAGGCGGTCAGGGTGCGCTACGGGATGCGGTCGCTGGAGCCCGTGGCGCGCGGAAACCGGTGGGCGATCTCGGGCGAGGTCAACCCGGCCCGGATCGTCTGGACGGAGGTGGAGGTGGGCGACATCGCCGTCACCCCCGTTCCGCAAGCCAGCGCTGACGCGCTCACCGCGGTGGTGCGCCAGCAGCAGGAGGCGTATCGCAGGGCCCTTTCGTCGCCCCGGTGGCAGGCGAGCCTGGGGTGGTGCTTCGCGCAGGCGGTCACGCTGGGGATCAACGCCCTGGCCAACCCCAACCAGGGCGTGGAGATCCTGCTGATCCGGCTCACGCCGCGGCGGCCCAGGCAGCGGCTGCGCCCGGCGGAGGAGCGCGCCATCGAGACCGAGTTCGTGCGGGACGTGCGGTGGCTGCAGCACGTGGTGGTCAGCGTGAACGGGCACATCTTCGACTACGAGGCGGACCAGCAGCAGCTGCCGCTCCCCGCCTACCTGAACCGGATGTTCCCGGGCCAGAACCCGCACATCGAGCGCACGGGCAGGGAAGACATCATCGCCGCGGCGCTGTCGCTGCAGGGACGGAGGCCCCGGTGACGGCGTCCCCGGGCGCCGGAGCGCAGCGCCTTCGCCGGGTGGCGCGGGCGCCGTTCCTCGTGCCGCGCACGGGCCGATGAGCGCGCGCGCACCTGCCCCGCGCAAGGCGGAGACGCCGCGCGTCGTCCAGGCGGTGCCGTCTGCGACCGTCGCTCCGCGCCGTGTCCCGGAATCCCCGGATTCTCCCTCGCCGGCGCCGTTCTCCGCGCCCTCGCTCGGCGGGCGGATCAGCACGCTGCTGGCGCCGCGGGTGCAGGCGGCTCCCCGCGTCTCCCACCCCGGCGACCCCGCGGAGCGCGAGGCCGTGGCCACCGCGCGGAAGATCATGCGGATGGCGGCGCCGCCCCCGCCCGCGGCGGGCGCGTCGTCCGGCGCCTCCGCGCGCGCGGCGCCCAGGCTCTCCCCCCTGCTGCGCCCCCCGGCC
>DATAAG010000889.1:0-3640 GCA_036260235.1 Longimicrobium sp. | reverse complement strand
CACCATCACCGGGTCCAGCACGTAGTTGGGCAGCCGGTGCCGGCGGATGGATTACGCCACCGCGCGCACCAGCTCCGCCGTCGCCAGCATCCCTGTCTTGCACGCGGCCGGCGGCAGGTCCGTGGCCACCGCGGCGATCTGCGCCCGCACCGTCTCCACGGGAATGGCGTGCACGCCGGTCACGCCGCGCGTGTTCTGCACGGTGATGGCCGTGACCGCGCTGGTGCCGAAGCAGCCGAACGCGTGAAAGGTCTTCAGGTCCGCCTGGATGCCGGCCCCGCCGCCGGAGTCCGACCCGGCGATGGTCAGTGCGATGGGAAGGCTCATCTCGAATCCGGAAGGCGAAACGGATTGTCCTCACGCAGAGCCAGCAGAGGGAACTTCGGCTCTGCTCACTCCGCTGACTCCGTGTGAGGCCTTCTCCGTCTGGACCATCCGCTGCCGCTGGTCGATCAGGACAAAGGCGTCGAGCCGAATGGACGCGAAACGGCGCGGGGCCGCAAGGGCGCCGCGCCGTCTCCCTCGTCCATCACCCGGAATCCGATCCTACCGGCCGACGGGCGGGTGGCCCTCCGGCAGCAGGATGTGGCCCAGTGCCGGCGGCTGCGCGGACAGGCGCCGCAGGAAGGCCGCGTAGCTGTCGTTGTTGCTGGCCAGCGGCTTGGCCGTGGGCGGCAGGGCGCGGATCTGCGCGCGGGTGGCCGCCATCCGCTGGTCCGTCCCCGGGTGCGTGCTGAACCACGACACCGCCACGCTCCCCGGCATGCGCTGCTCCTCCTCCCACAGCGCGCTGAACAGGCTCAGCATCCCCCGCGGGTCCACTCCGCTCTGCACCAGGTACTTCACCGCCAGCTGGTCCGCCTCCGCCTCGTCCGCGCGGGAGTGGCGGGCCTGCCACATGGCGCCGCCCAGCTCGATGGCCTCCTGGTTCAGCAGCGGCTCCCGCCCCAGCACCAGCTGGTACATCACCCGCGCCATGGAGCGCGTGCGCATCTGCCGCTGCAGGTTCTCCGCCCCGTGCCGCGCCGCCACGTGGCCGATCTCGTGCGCCAGGATCCCTGCCAGCTCGCTGACGTTGCTGGTGCGCTCGATGAGCCCGCGGTTCACGTAGATGTGCCCGCCCGGCAGCGCGAACGCGTTGAGCGCCGGCGTGTCGACGATGTAGAAGTGGTACGCCAGGTCCGGCCGGCTGCCGTGGCGGGCGATCAGCCGGCCCAGGTCGTTGATGTACAGGTTGAGCGGCACGTCCTGCACCAGCGGCACCTGCGCGTTGATCTGCGACGCGATCTGGTTGCCGATGGCGACCTCGCGCGCCTCGTTCACGCACCCGCCCAGAGCCAGCGCGGCGGCCAGTGCGGCCCCGGCGCGAAGGGGCCGGCCGGCGCGCGGCCGGCCCCCCCGCTGGCGCGTGCGCGCGCTCACCGGCGGCGGTCCGGCGGCGCGGGAAGCGAGGTCACCCGCTGGCGGATGCTCTGGAACTGGCGCGTGTCGGTGACCAGGTTGGCGTTCTGCGCCCCCGGCGTGGCCGCGATGATGGCCCGCGTGTTGGCCACGCGCTCCTGCGTGGTGGGGTGCGTGCTGAACCACTGCTCCACCCGGCTGGGCTGCCGCCGCTGCAGCTCCATCAGCTCCTCGAAGAACGTCGCCAGGCCGATGGGGTTGTACCCGGCGCGCACCAGGTACGCCACGCCCACGCGGTCCGCCTCGCGCTCCGCGTCGCGGGTGTAGCCGGCGAACACCGCGGTGCCGCCCACCTGGATGCCGGCGCGCTCCACCCCCGAGGGCGCGCGGCCCAGCAGCACGCCGTACAGCACCGAGAGCCCCAGGTTGGCGTTCTGCGCGCGCTGCAGCTGCTCCACGCTGTGCCGCTCCGCCACGTGGCCGATCTCGTGCGCCAGCACCCCGGCCAGCTCCGACAGGTTGTCGGCCCGCTCGATGATGCCGCGGTTGATGTACACGTAGCCGCCCGGCAGGGCGAAGGCGTTGACAACGTCGGAGTTCACCACGTAGAAGTGGTAGCGGATTCCCCGCGGGTCTGCGATGCCCGCCAGCTGCTGCCCGATCTGGTTGACGTAGCTGAGCGTCGCCTGGTCGTTCAGCATGGGCAGCTGGCGGTTGATCTGCGCCGCGTTCTGCGCGCCGATCTGCACTTCCTGCTGCGTGCTGATCTGCGGCGCGCACCCCGCCGCGATCCCGGCGCCGCACAGGCAGCCCACGGCCGCCGTGCGCCGGAACGCGCGTCTAAGTGCTTGAGACATATGGTTCTCCATGCGGACGGGTTTCGTCTTGGGTAGGGCCGGAGAGCAAGGACTGGACCATCCCCGGGTCCAGTGCTGAGCCGCCGCGAAGAGCGCCTGCTGCGCTCCCTGCGCCAGCGCAAGGTGCGCGAGGAGGAGGGGCTCTTTCTGGCCGAGGGGGTGCGCGCCGTGGAGGACCTGGCCGCGTCCCCCCTTGCCGTGCGCCTGGCCGTCGCGGCGTCCTCGCTGGGGGACACCCCCAGGGGACGTGCGCTGCTGGATGTGCTTGCTACCAAAGGGGTTGCAGTTCGCGAGGCGGGCGAGCGGGAGCTGGCGGCGCTGGCGGACACGGAGACGCCGCAGGGGATCCTGGCCGTCGCGGAGATCCCCCGCGCGCGGCTGGAGGATCTGGCGATCGGCCGTGAGCCGGCGGCCGTCCTGGTGCTGGACGCGGTGCAGGACCCCGGCAACTTCGGCACGCTGGCGCGCACGGCGGAGGCGCTGGGCGCGGCGGGCCTGGTGGCGCTGCCGGGGACGGTGGACCCGTGGAACCCCAAGTCCGTCCGCGCCGCCATGGGCTCCTCCTTTCGCCTCCCCGTGGTCCAGGCGGATTGGGGCGGGCTGGCGCCGTGGCTGGCGTCCGGCGGCTTCGCGACGCTGGCCGCCGCGGCTGGCGGCGAGCCGCTGGGCGATGCGCGCCCGGCGCGGGCCGCGCTGGTGCTGGGGAACGAGGGCGCGGGGATCTCCGACGGAACGCGGGCGCGGGCGGACCGCGTGGTGGGGATTCCGCTGCGCGGCCGGGCGGAGTCGCTGAACGTGGCGGCCGCCGGCGCCATCCTGCTCTACGAACTGCTGCGGTGAGGATCGATCGATAGATGGAAGTCTTCGTCCTGGCCTACGCGGCCCTGATCGGCGCCTGCGTGGGCTCGTTCCTCAACGTCTGCGTCTACCGCTGGCCCGAGGACCTGTCCGTCATCTCCCCGCCCAGCGCCTGCCCCTCGTGCGGCACGCGGATCAAATGGTACGACAACGTGCCGGTGCTGGGATGGCTGTGGCTGCGCGGCCGGTGCCGGGCGTGCGGCGCGCGCATCTCCATCCAGTACCCGCTGGTGGAGCTGCTCACGGCCGGGCTGTGGGTGATGGCGTTCTGGCGATTCGGCCTGTCGTGGCAGGCGCTCTCCACGGCACTCTTCTTCACCCTGCTGCTGGGGATCGCGCTCTCCGACGCGCGCACCTACATCATCCCCGACCAGTTCACCGTCGGCGGGCTGGTGCTGGGGCTGGCGCTCTCCTTCGCGCCGGGGGGGATCGGGTGGAAGAGCGCGTTCCTGGGGGCGGCGCTGGGGTACGCGCTGCTCTGGTTCGTGGGGGTGGCGGGGGAGTGGGCGTTCAAGAAGGAGGCG
>DATAAG010000888.1:0-2935 GCA_036260235.1 Longimicrobium sp. | reverse complement strand
CGTGATCGGGGCGGGCGTTCGTGCGTGTGGATCCGGGGAACTGCGAGGGTACAGAGATACAGAGGAGAACGGAGATACAGAGGATCATCACTGGTCCTCTGTATCTCTGGCTTTGCTCTGCATCTCTGTACCCTCGCCGTTTTCTGTTGCGCTGTGCCGCTCACCACGCCGCGGCCGGGGCCGTGAAGATGAACGACGAGGTGCACGGCAACACCACCCCTCACCTGCACATGCACTTCTTTCCGCGCTACCCCGGCGACCCGTTCGAGGGCACCCCGATCAATCCGCGCATCGGCCCCGTGCCGGGCCTGGGTGGCCACGCGAAAATCCGGCGACAGGTGCGGCAGCGGCTGCGGCCGTCGGCGTGAAGCGGACCGCTTCCACGCTCTCGTTCGCCTTGCGCCGCCGCGTTTTCGCGGGGTAGATTCGCGCATGGCCGAGCACGACGACACCTCATCCCCCACCCCCGCTCGCTCGCACGACGACGCTGTCGGCGCGCCGGTGGAGACCAGGGCAGGGTACGTGGCGCTGGTGGGCTACCCCAACGCCGGCAAGTCGTCGCTGATGAACCGGCTGGTGGAGCAGAAGCTCAGCATCGTCACGCCGCTGGCGCAGACCACGCGCGAGCGCGTGCTGGGCATCGACACCCGCGACGGCGTGCAGATGGTGTTCGTGGACACGCCGGGCCTCGTGGAGCCCCGCTACCTGCTCCACAGGGCCATGCTGCACCTGGCCACCCAGGTCATCACCGACGCGGACGTGGTGCTGCTGCTGGTGGACGCCGCCGCGCAGTCCGGCATCCCCCAGTTCTCCCCCGACGTGCTGGAGCTGCTGGAGCGCGCCTCGTCACTCGTCGTCGTCAGCAACAAGACGGACATGGCGAAGCCCGCGCAGCTGGCCCGCGTGCGCGAGTGGGCGCGGGAGCGGTTTCCCCGCGCGGCGCTCTTCGAGGTCTCCGCGCTGACGGGCGACGGCGTCGAGGCGCTGCGGGCGGAGATCGCCGGCCGGCTGCCGGTGTCGCCCTACCTCTTTCCGGAAGACGACGTGTCGTCGCAGCCGGTGCGCTTCTTCGTGGCGGAGCTGGTGCGCGAGTCGGCGTTCGAGCTGTTCGAGAAGGAGGTGCCGTACAGCGTGGCCGTCAAGGTGGACGAGTTCCGCGAGACTGCCACGCCGCTGTACGTCCGCGCGACGATCTACGTGGAGCGGCCCACGCAGAAGGCCATCCTCATCGGCAGCGGGGGGGCGGCCATCCGGCAGCTGGGCCAGTCGGCGCGGCAGAAGATCGAGGAGTTCGTGGGCGCCCCGGTGTACCTGGACCTGTGGGTCAAGGTGCTGCCGCGCTGGCGCCGGGACCCGGTGGCGCTGCAGCGCTTCGGGTTCCAGGTCCCCAACCCGGAGCAACGGAAGTGATCGAGTCCTGGCTGCTGGAACTGCTGGTGTGCCCCAAGTGCAAGGGCGAGCTGCGCTACGAGCAGAGCCCGGAGGCGCTGGTGTGCGAGCGCGACCGGCTGCGCTACGAGGTGCGCGACGGCATTCCCATCCTGCTCATCGACGAGGCGACGCCGCTGCAGGACGCACCCGCGTCCTGAGCCTTCCCGTGCCCGCCGTTTGACATCCTCCCGTCCCCTCCCGTAGAATCGTTCGCTTCTTGAGAGCGCCGACGCCACTCCTGGCCCCGGTTCCATGCCCCCACGTGTGATCCTGCACTATTCGCCGCACGGCCGGCCTCCTCCCGGGGTGGTCCGCGCGTTCGCGGCGGAGCGGGGCTTGCCCATCCTGGAAGCGTCGGGGGAGGCGGACGTGCAGGCGCGCGTGGGCCGCGCCTACCCGGCCGCGCTGGTGCTGGACGCGTCCCCGGATTCCACGGTGGCGCTCCGCGTCTGCGCCGCGGTCAAGGGCGAGGCGTTCACCTCGGTGGTGCCCGTCATCATGTACCTGGCCGGCAACGGCGCGGGCGACGAGGCGGCCGCCCTGGCGCTGGAGGCCGGCGCCGACGAGGTGCTGGGCCAGGGCTTCACGGACCGCGAGTGCGCGCTGCGGCTGCGGATGGCGCTGCGGCGGGCGGAGCGCGACGTGAGCGTGCACCCCACCACGCTCCTGCCGGGGACGGTGCAGATCGAGCGCGACATCGCCGAGCGGCTGCGCTCGGGGGAGAAGTTCGCCGTCTGCTATGCGGACCTGGACCACTTCAAGGAGTTCAACGACCGCTACGGCTACAACAACGGCGACCGGGTGATCCTCATCCTGTCGCGGGTGCTGCGCGACGTGGTGCGGGCGTTCTCCCCCACGTCGTTCGTGGGGCACATCGGCGGCGACGACTTCATCTTCAACGCGCCGCTCTCGGACTTCCGCCGCTGCTGCGAAGAGGTGATCTCCGTCTTCAGCGAGCTCATCCCGCTGCACTACGCGGTGGAGGACCGCGAGCGGGGCTTCTTCATCGGCAAGGACCGGCGGGGGGAGGAGTACGAGGTGCCGCTGATGACGCTTTCCATCGGCGTGGTGACCAACGAGCACCGCAGCTTCATTCATACGGCGCAGATCAGCGAGCTGGCCACGGAGATGAAGGCGTACGCCAAGACCTTCTCCGGATCGATCTACGTGGTGGACCGGCGGCACGGCCGCCCGTACGATCCCGCGGCCGCGGGCGAAGGGGAAAACCGAGACGACCAGGGGTCGCAGGGCAAATGAACGTCCAGTGCACGCACTGCAGCACCGTGTTCCGGGTGGATCCGCGCAAGATTCCCGCGGGCGGGGTGCGCGTCCGCTGCTCCATCTGCCGCGGCGTCTTCGAGGTCGCCGGCGGCCAGGCCGCAGCCGCCGCGCCGGCCGCGCCTAAACCCCAGCCGGGTCCGACGCCCGCACCGCAGCCGCAGCCGCAGCCGCAGCCGGGGCCGACGCCGGCTCCCGCGCCTCAGCCGAGCCCGACACCCGCGCC
>DATAAG010000887.1:0-4512 GCA_036260235.1 Longimicrobium sp. | reverse complement strand
CGGGCCGTTGCCGTTTGGGCGAAGGGGGGGACAGGCCGTTGCCGGCTATTCCCTGTTCCCTGTTCCCTGTTCCCTGTTCCCTATTCCCTCGTGGGTCCGGGGTATGCAGTCCTCCCCGCGTCCCGCGGGTGAACGCCGGATCGCCGGAAGACCGTCATGATGAAGCGCCTGATTTCGCTGTGGGTGTGGGTGAGCGTGGTGTTCGTGGCCCTGGTGTGGGTGCCGTGGATGGCGCTGGTGTACGCCGTCACCGCGCCGCGCGACCCCGGCCGCTACGCCGTGGGCCGCTGGTTCCGCCGGGCGGCGGTGCTGGCCACCAAGCTGAACCCGCTCTGGCGCTTCCGCACCACGGGCGTGCGCATCCGCGATCCGCGGCGCCCGTACGTGGCGGTGGCCAACCACGAGTCGCTGGCGGACATCTTCCTCCTCTCCCACCTGCCGTGGGAGATGAAGTGGCTCAGCAAGGAAGCCATCTTCAAGGTGCCCTTCATGGGGTGGATGATGCGCATGGCGGGCGACATCGCCGTGCGCCGCAGCGATCCGCGCAGCCGCGCGCAGGCGCTGGAGGCGTGCCGCGACCGGCTGGCCAAGGGCGTGTCGGTGATGATCATGCCCGAGGGCACCCGCAGCGCCGACGGGCAGGTGGCGCGCTTTCACGACGGCGCCTTTCGCCTGGCGGTGGAGACGGGGTGCCCCATCCTTCCCATCGCGGTGGCGGGGACACGCGCGGCCATCAGCAAGGGCTCGTGGGTCTTCAACCGCGCCACCGCCATCGCCCGCGTGCTGGAGCCGGTGGAGACCGCCGGCCTCACCCTGGACGACGTCCCCGCGCTGCGCGAGCGCGTCCGCCAGATGATCGCCGAGGCCCGCACCGGACTGATGCGCGAGCTGCAGACGGCGTAGCGAGTGTCTTGCCCTTTCGGGACGATCGCGGTACTGTGATGGTGAAGGCAGTGTAGTGCTGTAGGGAAAAACATCGAACGCCCAACGGGCTTGCAACGGCGAGATGCCGTGCAGGCCCGTTTTTGTTGCTCGCGACGGTCTCTATCGCAAACCGATGGCTCGCTACTGGTCAGGAAGAGGGTGGGCCATTCGTAGGAGAGTACCGCAGCCTATCTGTCGTGGGTGAGCCGCTTGGAAGGTCGAACAGGAGAAATGTATGACTCCAGAGATTCTGAATTGGCTGATGCAGACTGCCGACCCCTGGGGCGTGTTCCTCCTGGCATTGTGGCTGTTTCGCGACCACATCGATTTCCGCTTCCGGCCACCCCCCGGCTCCGGTAGCGGGCGAGGAAAGAGCAAACGTCCCTGACGGGCGGGTTGCAGGCGGGCGTCCAGCGATGGAGATTGACTCGTCGCCGTTTTGAGCACTCGGCTGGAGTCCCCTGCCTTGTCGCCTGTCAACACGCTGGGCTGGAACCGCGTCCGCTACACGCTCCTGGCGCCGCTGTACGACCGCGTGGCGGGGTTCCGGCCGCAGCGGCGGCGCTCGCTGGAGCTGCTGGCGCCCCGCGCGGGCGAGCGCATCCTGGTGGACGGATGCGGCACCGGCGCCGACCTTGACTTTCTGCCCGCGGAGGTGGAGGTGGTGGCGACCGACCTGACGCCGGCGATGGTGGAGCGCACGCGCCGCCGCGCACGGGCGCTGGGGCGCACGGTCGATGCGCGGGTGATGGACGCGCAGGCGCTGGAGCTCGGGGACGGGTCGTTCGATGCCGTGGTGCTGCACCTGATCCTGGCGGTGGTGCCGGACCCGGTGGCGGCCGTCCGCGAGGCGGCGCGGGTGCTGCGCCCGGGCGGGCGAGCCGTGGTGTTCGACAAGTGGGTGCCGGACGACCGCGAGCCCTCCCTCGTCCGCCGCGCGGCCAACCTGGTGGCCGGCGTGGTGGCGACGGAGATCACCCGCAAGCTGGGCCCGCTGGTGGAGGCTGCGGGACTGCGCCTGGAGCACCGCGAGCCCGCCGGCGCCGGCGGCTTCTTCTCCATCGCCCTCCTGCGCAAGCCCTGAGGAACCGCGATGCGAGGCACCGAATGGCTGGCCGGCACCCGGTGGTACGTCCCCACGGAGAACCTGCTGGCCTACCTGACCGATCCCATGCTCCGCGTCCACACCCCCGTCGCCGACCAGACACTGTGGTCCATCACCACCGCCGCGGACGGCCGGTTCCACGGAACGTCGCAGACGCAGATGTGGAAGCGCACTCCCGGCGGCGGCTTCGAGCCGGCGAGCTCCGCGAGCAACACCATGGACGGCCGGATCACCGCTGACGGGGAGATCACCATCCTCTTCACCCCCGACGATCCGGACCAGGCGCAGACGGTGGGGTACGGCCGCCTGCGCCGGGTGGGCGGCGAGTGGCGGATGGAGATGCAGATGGCGACGGGCACCGGCGTCATCGCCATGCACTGGGCGTACATGACGCGGTGGATGGGGGAGGAGCCGCCCGCCGCGAACCTCGACGGGCGGGCGCTGGACGGGAGCCTGCGCGCCGAGGAGTGGAGGTGGCTGCGCGGGACCGCCTGGTCCGCCACCGACCAGGAGCTGTTCCCGGACGGCGCCACCTTCACGATCGACAGCTACCGCAACGGCTACTTCTGGGGTGAAGGCGCCACCTCCGCTGGGGCGACGCTGCGGATGGCGGCCTCCGTGACGCCGGAGGGAACGCTGTACCTGCTCTTTTCCGCCGCCGATGCATCCCCGGCCGCCCGCCGCGGCGTGATGCAGATGGAAGAGCAGGCGCCGCGGATGGCGTGGTCGCAGCCGCCGGGCGGCCCGGTGGTGGGCGGCGCAACCCCGGCCTGAACCGCCTAGCCGCCCCGTCACCGAGCTCGCCACCACGATCGGAAGGCAGCGGTGCAGCCCGCGAAGGCGGACTTTGCGAATTTCCAGCGGCGAATTCATTCGCGCCGGCGCGGAGGCTGCGATTACCTGATCAGGTTCGCAATCGGCATCATCCGCTCCCGGCCGGCATCGACTCTGCTTACCGCTGCCTTTCCATCCCCTGTCGTCCTCTCCCTCGCCTCATGTCCCACGACGGCCCTCTCCCGACGGACGAAGCCGCGGCGCCTGACGCATCCGCCGCGCCGGGCACGTCTGTCCCGCCGGCTGGTGGTGCACCGCCGGACCGCGGCGAGCCGCCGGAGCCGATCAGCCGGCCGCGCTGGTGGCACCGGGCGGTGGGGTCGCGCGTCACCCCGGACCGGCCGTGCCTCAACTGCGGCGACCCGACCGTAGGCCCGTACTGCCCCAGCTGCGGCCAGCGGAAGGTGGACGTGCGCGTCTCCCTGCGCCGCATGGCGCGCGAGGCGCTGGACGACCAGCTCTCGCTCAACTCCACGCTGCCGCGCACGCTGGGCGCGCTCTTCTTCCGGCCGGGGCACCTGACGCGCGAGTACGTGCAGGGGCGCATCATGCGCTACATCCCGCCCTTTCGGCTGTACCTGGTGAGCTCGCTGGTCTTCTTCCTGGTCCTGCCCCTCGTCGCCGATCCGCAGCAGATCGCGATGAGCGAGGAATCGGAAACGCGCCGGGACTCGCTACGCGCGGCGGCGCTCGCCGACTCCGTGCTGCTGGCGCACGCGCGCAGCCTCGGCGAAGACACCACGGTGTACGCCCGCTCCATCCGGGAGCGGGGCAGGGTGCGCTCCGGCGGCAACGTGAACATCGGTCCCGAGCCGGAGGAGGTGGGACCGCTGCTGAGGCCGGTGGTGCGGCGGATGAAGCGGGCGGAGGATCGCCTGAACGCCCTGCCGCAGCGCGAGGCGCTGCGCCTGCTGATCGAGACGATGGAGGAGAACGCGCCCGTCGGCGTGTTCGTGATGATGCCGTTTTCGGCGCTGATCCTGAAGCTGCTGTACGTGCGGCGAAAGCGGTTCTACGTGGAGCACTTCGTCTTTGCGCTGCACGTGCACGCGTTCGTATTCCTGGCCGGCGCGGTGATCCTGCTCTTCCGGTCGGATCTGGTGGCCACGGCGCTGCTGGTCTGGTTCCTGGTCTATCTGTTCCTGGCGCTCAAACGCGTCTACGCGCAGGGGTTCGTCCGCACCTTCGTGAAGTACGTCGCCCTGGGGATCGCATACTCGCTCCTCCTGTTCTTCGGCGTGGCGTCCACCGTCCTGCTGAGCGTGCTGTCGATGTAGGCGGAATGCGCACCCGCGACTCTCGATGCACGGGAGGGTGTTGCCAGACTCCCGGGCGTCTGCAAGGAGCGTTGGAAGGCGCCCCGCGTCTACAGGCGCTGAAGGGAAAAGGCCGGTGCGATCCGCCGCGCCCCCTCCGGCTCGCATGACTCGCCCACCTCTCCCCAAAAACCCCTGGGGGAGGTTGATGGATGACGAGCGATTCGTGCGGGACGTCTTTCGTCCCACAGGGTAGGCGCAGCAGTTAAGGACTCAGAAGACAGATCCCCCTCCTAAGAAAGTCGCCTCACCAGGAGCCCGCGTTCGTCTGTAACAAACCCGAATTTTCTGATGTGATGGAAGGTGCCCCGCGTCTACAGGCGCTGAATGGAA
>DATAAG010000886.1:0-10435 GCA_036260235.1 Longimicrobium sp. | reverse complement strand
CCCGCGCCACTGGAGTGGCGCGCGCTGGTAGGATGCTACCGTCTGACGCAGGGGCCGGAGACGTGGAGCTTCGCGCTGGATTCCGCGGCCGAGCCCACGTCGGAAGAGGGAGCCCGGAGGGCGCGCTCCTTCGTTCCGCGGCCGGAGGCTGTGGAAGAGTACTGGCTTCTCACAGACCGCAACACGGTGGTTTACGTGCAGCACGAAGGGTGGGGGATGTTGATGGAGTTCGTGGTGCGCGGCGACAGCCTGACGGGCATACACCACATGCGCACCGACGTGATTGGGTGGGAGCCGCACGTGCCGGCCGCCGCCGTGCGCGAGCCCTGTCCCGCTGGCGCCTTGTGACCCCACCGTCCGGCGTGTCGGCGGTCTACCGGGACAGCGTGGCGGCGAGCGTGGTTCCCTGACCCCGGTGGCCGAAGCCGGCCCGACAGGTTGAAGCCCCGTCCCGCGGCGCGTCAGCGTCGGCGGGACGGGGCTTCTGGCTAGCGCGGTCAATCCGCCGAGACCAGGTCGTTCGCCTGCGCGAAGGGGATCGCGTCGTCGGCGAAGCGGAAGGTGCCGTGCTCGCGGATCTCCCGCGCCGCGCGCACGAATGCGCCCAGCGCCGCCCGGCTGAGCGCCGATCCCACGCTGATCCGCTTCACCCCCAGCGCGGCGAGCTCATCCACGGTAAACGTGGAGCCCTTGAGCCCCATGATCACGTTGACGGGGCGGCTCACCGACGCGCACACGGTGCGGATGTCGTCGGCGCCGGTAATCCCGGGCGCGAACAGCGCGTCCGCGCCGGCGGCCTCGAACGCCTGCAGGCGGCGGATGGTGTCGTCCAGGTCCGGGCGACCGTGCAGAAAGTTCTCCGCCCGGCCCACCAGCACGAACGGGAACGGCATCGCGCGCGCCGCCTCCACCGCCGCGGCCATGCGCTCCACCGCGTGCTGGAAGTCGTAGATGGGCCGTTGCGGGTCGCCCGAGGCGTCCTCGATGGACCCGCCGACCAGCCCGGCTTCGCCCGCCAGGCGGATGGTCTCGGCCGCCGCTTCGGGGGCGTGGCCGTAGCCGTTCTCCAGATCCGCCGCCACGGGCAGGTCCGTCGCCTCCACGATGGCGCGCGCGTTGGCCAGCGCCTCCTCCCGGCTCACCTCCCCGTCCCGGCGGCCCAGCGTGAACGCCAGCCCGGCGCTCGTCGTGGTGAGCGCCTCGAAGCCGAGACGCTCCAGGATGCGCGCCGTCCCTGCGTCCCACGGGTTCGGGATGACGAACGCGCCCGGGCGGGCGTGCAGGGCCTGGAACCGCGCGGCTTTCTCCGCCTGGGTGGATGGCATCGTTTCCCCCTGATCCTGGTCGGGACCTGTTTGCGCAGGTGAAGCCCCGTTCGGCGACGCGACAGCGGCGCCGAGACGGGGCTTGTGGCTGTCCCAGCGGCGGGTTTACCCGCTCAGGCGCGGAGGCGGCGTCATTCCTCTCCACCCGAGATCCCCTCCCGCACCATCTCCATCAGCGTCTCGCGCTCGTTCAGCGACGGGTCGTCGGTGACGCGCTCCAGCAGATCGCGCAGGATCTCGCCGTAGAGGGGGCCTGGCGGCAGGCCCAGCACGCGCAGCTCCGCCCCACCGATCGCCAGGTCGCCGACGTCCAGCGGCGCCTGGCGCTCCAGCTCCTGCCGGACGCGCTTCCACAGCCGGTTCGTCTCCTCCAGCCGCGGATCGTCCTCCGCCCGCGCGCGCAGGTCCGCGATGCGCAGGCGAAAGAGGTCGTTCACGTACTCGCGGCCGATGCGGCGCAGCCACCGGCGCAGCTCCGGCGCGGGCGCGTCCGGCAGCGGGAAGCCGGAGTGCTGCGCCACCAGGTGCACCGCGCGGTCGATCTCCGCGTTGGAGAACTTGAGCCGCTTCATCATCCGGTGCGCCAGCGCCGCGCCCGCGGCCGCGTGGTCCGATGGATCGGCCGCCTTTCCCGCATCGTGCAGCAGCGCGGCGATCCCCAGCCCCACCCGCTGCTTCGGGATGCGGTCGGCGGCGCGGAGCAGGTGCGTCCACAGGTCCGCGTCCCCGTCCGCCACGCCCACGCACGCCTGCAGCTCGGGATACAGGTGCGCCAGCGCGCCGGACCGCTCGTACAGGCGCAGCGAGACGGAGGGCGGCCGCACCTCGCGCAGCACCTTCAGCAGCTCTTCGCGCACCCGCTCCACGGAAAGGTGCACCAGCTCCGGCGCGGCCTCCCGCGCGGCGCGCCACGTCGCGTCGTCGATGCGCAGGTGAAAGCGCCCGGCGAAGCGCAGCGCGCGCAGGACCCGCAGCCGGTCCTCGCGAAAGCGCTCCGCCGGCTCGCCCACGGTGCGCAGCAGGCGCGCCTGCAGGTCCGGCACGCCGCCGTGCGGGTCGCGCAGCTCGCCCGTGAGCGGGTGCCAGGCGACCGCGTTGATGGTGAAGTCGCGGCGCTGCAGGTCGTCGTCCACCGTGTCGGCGAAGACCACGCGGGCGTGGCGGCCGTCCGTCTCTACGTCGCGGCGAAAGGTGGTCACCTCGTACAGCCGCCGGTCGCGGCCGAAGACGCCCACCGTGCCGTGCACCACGCCCACGGGGACGGTGCGGCGGAAGAGGCGCTGCACGTCGCGCGGGCGGGCCGCGGTGGCCAGGTCCCAGTCCGCGGGGTGGCCGCCGGCCAGCGCGTCGCGCACGGCGCCGCCCACGGCCCAGGTCTCGAAGCCCGCGTCCTGCAGCCGCCGCGCGATGGCGGCCACGTCCGGCGGGGCGTCCAGCTCGGCGCGCTGCGGGGGGAACGGACGGGTCACGGGGGATGCGGAAAGAGACGGAGCGTCTGCCCGCAAGATGTCTGTGGGCAACGACTTGGCGAAAACCTCATGTTTGGTTATCTTGTGTGTCTTCCTCCACCGCACCCTCCACCGCCCGACGCATGACGACTGCCGATCTGCTGGACCGGTCCGCCGCCACGGCCCGCTTTCGCGAGGCCCTGACCCAGTTCCTCCGCGACGGCCGCTCCAGCGCGCGCATCGCATTCGGCCACGGATCCCCGCCGGTGAAGGTGGAGCGCACGCTCGCCAAGATGCTGGTAGAATACCCGCACCTCCCCATCGAATCAATCGAAGTCCGCGGCGTCTCCGGCTGCGAGTACTTTCGCGGCAAGCTGTTCGTGCGCACCGCCGCCGAGGAGCGCCGGGTGACGTTCCACTGGGATTGCAAGTGGCGGGCGGAGAAGGAAGGGTGGCACGACTGGTTCGGCTTTCCCGACCAGGCCCGCGCCGCGCGCGAGTTCGGCTGGAACTGCTTCCGCGCCTGGGAAGAGGAAGAGGTGAGCCCCATCGCCATCCAGATCGACGTGAGCGCGCTGACGGACGCCGCCGAGCCCGACGCCGTACTGGCCTGACGCCTGTCCGATCGATCGAAAACGGCCGCCCTCATCACCGGGGCAGCCGTTTCTGTTTCAACAACCAGATGAAGAAGCCTCAAACGGAGTCAGCGGAGTCGAATCTTCCTCTGCTCACTCTGTTGACTCTGTGTGAGACATTCCCTTCAGGATCAGGTACAGGATGGAAACGGCGGCACCCCGCGTGGGATGCCGCCGTTCTTCATCCACCCGATGCCGTGCTCGGCCGCCGAGTGCCTGCGAAGCGGCTGGAATCAACTCCGTTGACTCCGTGTGAGGCCAATCCGTTCAGGCGCAGCCGCCACCGTCGGCCCCTGACGGTTCAGAGCGGGCCGATGCCGAACTTCGCCAGCACCATGTCCGCGGTCTGGAGCGCGCCTTCCACCCAGCCCTGCGCGTCCGAGTAGGCCTCGCCGCAGATGTAGAGCCGGCGGTCTTTGAAGGGCTGCACGATCTGCTGCTTCACGTCCCAGCTCTCCACGCCGATGTTCCAGCTGTTCCAGCCACCGCCGAAGGGGTCGTCGCCCCAGTCGCGGAACGCGGCGTTCCGAACGTCCGGGGTGTAGCTGAGCCCGTGGATGATCCCCAGCTGGCGCGCCACCTCCTTCACCATCCGGCGCGGGGCCTTGTACTGGCACCATTCCAGGCCGGGCTGGCCGGCGCAGTCGTCGCCGAGGTAGGGATCGTCCGGCTCCGCCACCTCCCTGCCCTCCGCCCACGCCTGGCGGCGGCGCGGGCGGAAGCCGTCCCAGAAGCCGATGTTCGTCCCGTCGTCGTAGCTTGCCATCAGCATCGCCGGTCCGTCCGTCGCCGGCGTGCCGTCGTCGTTGGGCCAGTAGTAGGTCTGGCGCACGGGCAGGTCCGTGACCGTGCGTCCGGCTTCCACGGGGACGAACGTGCCGTCCGGGCCCGTGTAGCCGGCGGCGCGCCACCACGGGTTGCTGTAGGTGGTGAAGAGCTTGAAGAGCGGGCGCGGCGTGACGCTCGCGATGAGGTCCTGGATGTCCCGCAGCAGCGGGCTCGCCGGCGCCAGCAGGTCCAGCGAGCGGCGCGGCATGGCCAGGATCAGCGAGGCCGCTTTCACCGTCCTGTCCTGTACCCGCAGCTCGAAGCCGTCGCCCGTCCAGTCGAAGCCGTCGACGCGCGTGTTCAGGCGGATGCCCGCCTCGCCAAAGAGCCGGGCCAGCGACAGCGGCACCTGCTGAAACCCGTTCTTGAAGCCCTTGTACTTGGGCTCCACGCCAAAGTCGGAGAGGTACCAGGGAATCGCGTCGGCGGCGTTCCAGTTGAACAGCGTCGAGTTGTAGCCGCCCGCGTCCACGCCCAGCTCGTACGCCTCGCAGCTGATGACGCGCAGCAGCACGTTCCAGAAGCCCTGCTGGTACAGCGGCAGCCCCGCGAAGGTCGCACCCCGGACCATCTCCCTGCGCTGTTCTTCGGTGAGGTCCGGGTTGGTGATGCCCGGCACGATCTGCTCGATGGCGTTGACGATGATGCTGCTTGCCGTCCCGCCGCGCTCCAGGAAGCTGAGGTGGTACGGCACCTTGTGCGGGTTGGTGGTGAAGTCGGAGAGCCGCAGGTGCACGCCGCGCAGGTAGGCGATGTTCTGCGGCTCGTCCACGGGAAAGTCGTACGTCTCGATCTGCTGCCCCGCCGGGAGCTCCCGGTTCAGGACCTTGATGAGCCTGGTGATCAGGGGCTGCACGGCGGGCAGGATGCGCATGCCGCCCAGCTCCGCCACCATGTCCTTGATGTCGGGCGGGCGCACCGAGAGCAGCCGCCCGCCGATGTGGTTGCCGCCCTCGAAGACGACGATGCTGCGCCCGGGGTCGTCCTGCTTGAGGCGCCACGCGCTGTACACGCCGGAAACGCCGCCTCCCACGATCGCGATGTCGATCTGTTCGTCTGCCATGATTCCTCCGTCTGCGTTGCAGGCGTTGCATTGTGCGGCGGGCGCCGCCGCGGCCCTGGTTGGCGCCCGGCTCAGGGAACGACGGGAACGTTCGGCGGTGCCCCGCCGGCCGCCGGCTCCGCATCCAGCGACGCCGCCGCCTGCAACCCGGCGCGGCCGTGGAAGAAGTTCAGCGGCGGCTGCGAGACGTAGCGCGCGAGCATCCGGCGGGTGGTGTCGGCGGCCGCGGCCTGGGGCGCGGCCTCCGTGGGCGGCGGCGTGGGCGTGCTCGGGGCCGTCCGCATGTCCAGGATGTAGGACTGCTTCCGGTGCAGCACGTGCTCCACGCCCCGCCGCACGGCCGCCCCCACCTCGCCGGGGTGGCGCACCACCTCGCCCGGCTGGCCGCCCAGGGCGCGGGCCAGCGCCACGAAGTCCATCTCCGGCCGCTGGATGAGGAGATAGTCGGGGTCCAGGCTCTTCGGCTGCCAGCCGTAGCCCGGCGCAGAGCCGTACGCGGCGACGACCTGCTGCAGGCCCAGCTGCAGCGTGTGGTACTCGTGGTTGTTGGTGATGATGTACAGCACGGCGATCTCGCGGTGCGCCGCCGTCCACCACGTCTGCGGGTAGAAGAGCGACGAGCCGTCGCCGCAGGCGGTGACCACCAGGCGCGTCTCGATCCCCTGCCACCCCCGGCTCTCCAGCTTTACGCCCAGCGACCCCGGCAGGGACCAGCCGAGCGAGCCGCCGGCCACGCAGTAGTAGCTGATGGGCGCGGCCCCTTCGGTGCCCAGCGGGAGAAGGTACTGGAACGGCGCGGGGTCGGAGACCGCCTCGTGCACGTAGACGAACTTCTTCTGCAGGCCGAGCTCGCGGATGCTCTCGCGCAGCGCTTCGGCGATGACGACGGCCCAGATCTCGTCCTGCTGCATCGCCTGCTCCAGGTACTGCTGCCACTGCCGGCGGCGCTCGGCGTCGAGCTCCCGCAGCTTCTCGTTGCGCGCGGCCGCGTCCTGCGGCGGATCCTTCTCGATCAGGCCGTTGAGGTGCGGGAGCGTCGCCTTGATGTCGCCCAGGACGGCCAGCTCGCCGTAGTAGTTCTTGCCGATGTCCCAGGTGTTGTTCGTCAGGTAGACCTGCCGCACGTCCGGGGGAATCAGCGGCCCGCTGGAATACTTGAACACCGTGACCTGCGCCTGCACGCCGAAGCCGCAGAGGAACGCCACGTCGTGCTCCTGAAAGACGCCCTGCATGCCCGCCTGCGTGCCGGGAAGCTCCCCCTGCCAGTGGAAGTCGTCGTTGGGAAAGTTCGCCACGCTGCTGAAGGACTGGAGCAGAACGGGCGCACCCAGCAGATCCGCCAGCCGCGTCAGCTCCGGCCAGGCGTCGGCGTAGCCCACCGCGTCGCCGGCAACGATGATGGGGTTGCGCGCCTGCGACAGGAGCGCCGCGGCCTGCTCGATGGCTGACGGGTCACCGGTGAAGTGCGGCGAGATTCGCGTGACCCCCTGTACGCGGTCGCCGGGTCCGATGCGGCGGATGGTGAACTCCCACGGGATGGAGACGAACACCGGCCCGGCGGGCGGGGCCATGGCCTCCTTGAAGGCGCGCTGCAGCACGAGCCCCATCTCCTCGGGCGCGCGCACCTCGTGCGCCCACTTGGTGTACTGCCGCGCCAGTTCCACCAGGTTCGAGGCGAGCAGCGGCTCCTGCGTCACCAGCTCGTTCTGCTGCTGGCAGCAGAGGATGACGAGCGGCACCCGCGAGCGCCAGGCGTTGAAGAGGTTGCCGATGCTGTGGGCGATGCCGGGCGTGACGTGGACCACGAGCACGCCGGGCTTGCCGGTCATGCGCGCGGAGCCCATCGCCGCGCCGATGGCGATGTTCTCGTGCAGGCACTCGATGTACTCGACCCCGTTCTCCGGGTACGACGTGCCGTCGATGATCGGGATCTCGTTCGTGCCCGGCACGCCGAAGATGTAGTGGATGCCGAGCTCGCGCAGGATGTCGAACACGTAATCGCGGGTCCAGCGCTGCGGCTCCTGATTCGTGTCACTGGCCATGCTGCCTCATCGTGCCGACAGGATTGATGGGAGGCGATCCCGGGCAGCAGGCCCGAAGGGGAGACCCGCGCCCGGCGCAGAGGGCATTTCGCCACGGGTGATTTCGTAACCAGCTACCGGGGGTGAGGCCGGCGCAGCACCCCGCGGGGCGTACGGCGACTTGCGTTCAGGAGCGTGGCGAGGACCGGGGGGATCTCAGGCGCGGCCGCGACGACGGGAGGCTGGCCGGCGGCGGCGGGGCCGGAACGATATCGGCCAATGTTATGAGCGAAACTGCAGGTGTCAATCTTTTTACGACTCAACAGGCGAGGTCTGTGCTACCGGTTCAGCAGCGGTTCGGCCGCGGGCCCAGGCACACCGCCGTGGAACGGGTATGGATGGAAAACGGCGGCACCCCCCAAGGGATGCCGCCGTTCGCGACTCCGTTGACTTCGTGAGACGCCCGATCCGTTCAGGCGCAGCCGCAGCCGCTCCTGCGGACGGTCTCGTCCTCCATCGCGATCTCCGCCGGCGTGGGCTGGAAGGCGCCCGGCGAGAGCTCCAGCATGCGGCGCAGCGAGCGCTCGGCGCGCAGGCGCACGTCCTCGTCCAGCACCAGCTCGTGCTGCCGGTGGTCCAGGCACCAGGCCAGCTTGGCCAGCGTGTTCACCTTCATGTTGCCGCAGATGGCCGCGCCGGAGAGCGGCACCAGCGTCTTCTCGGGGAAGCGCGCCTTCAGCCGGTCCACGATGCCGCGCTCCGTGCCGAAGATCACCTCGTCGTTCTGCTCGGCGATGTCCACCATCCTGGCCGTGGACGCCACCACGTCGGCCCGGGCCAGCAGGTCGGCGCGGGCCTCGGGGTGGATGACCACCAGGGCGCGGGGGTGCTTCTGCCTGGCCGCGGCCAGCTCGTCCAGCACCAGGTCGTCGTGCACGTAGCAGTAGCCGTCCCACGCCACGATGGACCCCGGGCGCACCTCGCCCCCCTCGCGTCCGGCGACCACGTACGGACGCCCGCTCTTCTCCGCCGCGTAGCGGGCCAGGTTGCGGTCCGGGACGAAGAGGATGGTGCGGTCCGCGGGAACGGCGTTCACCACCTGCACCGCGTTGGCGCTGGTGCATCAGATGTCGCTCTCCGCCTTGACCTCGGCCGTGGAGTTGACGTACGCCACCACCACCGCGTCCGGGTACCGCGCCTTCAGCCGGCGCAGCGCGTCGCCCGTGACGAAGTCCGCCATGGGGCAGCCGGCGCGCAGGTCGGGCATGAGCACCTGCTTGTCGGGAGACAGGATCTTGGCCGTCTCCGCCATGAAGTGCACGCCGCAGAAGACGATGACGTCCGCGTCGGTGCGCGCCGCCTCCTGCGACAGCCCCAGCGAGTCCCCAAGGTAGTCGCTGACCTCCTGGATCTCCACCCGCTGGTAGTTGTGCCCCAGGATGACGGCGTTCAGCTCCGTCTTGCGGCGCCGGATGCGCTCCGCGAGCTCCTCGCGCGAAAGGCGCGCGTACTCCAGCGGGGTGCGCAGCGTGTCGACGACCTGGATCAAAGGGCGGCCTCCTGTCAGAGGGCCGCTCCCCGCCGCGCGTGGCGCACGGGTGGAGCGGCCTGCGATTCTCGAAATGAGAATATCGCACGATGGAGAGAAAAATGCAAGGCGTGGGCACGTCTGCCCGGCGCGGGTCCCCCTCGTGGAGCCGCGCCCGGACGTGCTGCGACAGGAGGTGGGGGACGATGATGACGGAGCCTCGTTTCCGCGACCGCACCCATGCCGGGCGCGTGCTCGCCGCGGACCTGCGCGAGTACGCCGGCCGCGGCGACGTGCTGGTGCTGGGGCTGCCCCGCGGCGGCGTTCCCGTGGCGTTCCAGGTGGCGCAGGCGCTGGACGCGCCGCTGGACGTGTTCATCGTCCGCAAGCTGGGCGTCCCCGGCCACGAGGAGCTGGCGATGGGCGCCATCGCCACGGGGGGTGTGCGGGTGCTGAACGACGCGGTGGTGCAGGCGCTCCGCATCCCGGACCGGGTGATCGACGCCGTGGCCGCGCGCGAGCAGCAGGAGCTGGAGCGGCGCGAGCGCGCGTACCGCGACGGCCGCCCCGCACCGGGGGTGAGCGGGCGCACGGTGATCCTGGTGGACGACGGCCTGGCGACCGGCGCCACCATGCGCGCCGCGGCGCAGGCGCTGCGGATGCAGGGGCCCGCGCGGCTGATCATCGCCGTTCCCGTGGCGGCGGGGCAGACCTGCGACGAGTTCCGCGGCGAAGTGGACGACGTCGTCTGCACCGCCACGCCGGAGCCCTTCTACGGCGTGGGGATGTGGTACGAGGACTTCTCGCAGACGTCCGACGCCGAGGTGCACGACCTCCTGGCCCGCGCGAAGCGTGCGGACGAGGGCGCGGCAGGGAGCGGGGCGATGGAGGGACCGGCCCGGGCCGCGGTGGAGCGGACGGTGGAGATCTCCGCGGGGAGCGTGACGCTGGAGGGCGACCTCGTCGTCCCGGCGAACGCCGCGGGGGTGGTGCTGTTCGCGCACGGCAGCGGCAGCAGCCGCTTCAGCTCGCGCAACCGCTACGTGGCGCGCGAGCTGAACGCCGCCGGGCTGGGCACGCTGCTGATCGACCTGCTGACGCGCGAGGAGGAGGGGGTGGACCAGTACACGGCCCACCTGCGCTTCGACATCGGGATGCTGGCGGAGCGGCTGACGGGCGCCATCGCCTGGCTGCGGGAGAACGGGGCGACGCGCGGCCTGCCGATCGGCCTCTTCGGCGCCAGCACGGGCGGGGGCGCGGCGCTGGTGGCGGCGGCGCGGGTGCCGGAGGCGGTGGGCGCCGTGGTCTCGCGCGGCGGGCGCCCGGACCTGGCCGGCGACGCGCTGCCCCGGGTGCGCACCCCCACGCTCCTCGTCGTGGGCGGCGACGACGTGCCGGTGATCGGGATGAACGAGTCGGCGATGGCGCGGATGAGCGGGGCGGAGGTGCGGCTGGAGATCGTTCCCGGCGCCTCCCACCTGTTCGAAGAGCCCGGCACGCTGGAAGAGGTCGCGCGCCTGGCCTCCTCGTTCCTCCTCCAGCACCTCGCCGGCCGCTGACCAGAAAAGAAGAAGCCTCACACGGAGT
>DATAAG010000885.1:0-18586 GCA_036260235.1 Longimicrobium sp. | reverse complement strand
GCCGGACGTGCTGGTGTACCAGACGCCGCCGCTGACGGAGGACGTGACCATCGCCGGGCCGATCGACGTCGCGCTGCACGTCTCCACCAGCGGCACGGACAGCGACTGGATCGTCAAGGTGATCGACGTGCACCCCGACAGCGCCGCCGACCCCGATCCCAATCCCCGGGAGGTGCGGATGGGCGGCTACCAGCAGCTCATCCGCGGCGAGCCGTTCCGCGGGCGGTTCCGCAACAGCCCGGAGCGGCCGGAGGCGTTCGTCCCCGGCCAGCCGGCGAAGGTGCAGTTCGAGATGCCGGACGTGCACCACACCTTCCGCCGCGGGCACCGCATCATGGTGCAGGTGCAGAGCACGTGGTTCCCGCTGGTCGACCGCAACCCGCAGACGTTCGTGGACATCTTCCGCGCGACGGAGGCGGACTTCGTGAAGGCCACGCAGCGCGTCTTCCGTTCGTCCGCCCTGCCGTCGGCGGTCACCTTCCGCGTGATGCCGTAACGGAACGGACCTCACGCGGAGCCGGCAGAGCCGGCAGCGGGACCTGGACCCTGCTGGCTCCGCGTGTGACATCTCTTTTCGGCCGATCCGGATAAACGAAAGTCTTTCGCCGGGTGCCGCGGAGGGCGAAATTGGGCGAGTGGACGAAGCACGTCCTGCCGCCCGCCGCGCTTTGCGCCTCCCATCCGCGACCAGAATCCTCCAACCCGTTTCGCCGGCAATGCCAATTTTCTGGAAGATCTTCGCCCTGGCGAGCGTCGCCGCGCCGCTGGCCGCGGCCCCGCTCGCGGCGCAGACCCCCATGGAAATCGGGGAAACCGTCACGGGGACGCTGGAGGAGGGCGACCCCCAATGGGACGACGGCGCATACTATGAGCCGTACGTCATCCGGGGCCGCCGGGGGCAGACGGTGATGATCCGCATGAGCTCCGCCGATTTCGACACCCGCCTTCGCTGGGGCAACGGCACCGAGCCCTACTGGATGAACGTGGCCGAGAACGACGACTGGGGCGACGGCACCGACTCGCGCCTGGTGGTGCGGCTGGGCGACGAGGGCGAATACGTGCTGCGTGCCGGCGGGTTCGACAAGGACGACACCGGCACGTACGAGCTGCGGGTGACCGGGGTGGGGCCGGCGCCGGTCGCCGGCACCATCCGCCCGGGCCAAACGGTCGAAGGCGAGCTGGCCGAGACGGACTACGAGGGCGTGGGGGGGTACCAGGACCACTACGTCATCCGCGGCCGCACCGGCGACACCATCACCATCCATCTGCGGTCGGAGGAGTTCGACCCCTTCGTGGTGTTCGGCGCGTGGCGCGACGGAGAGCTGGGCCTGAGGTTCGAAGACGACGACAGCGGCCCCGGGACCGGCGCGGAGCTGGTCATCGAATTCTTCAGCGCCGGCGAGCACCGCATCGTGGCGCGCTCATACTCCGGCGACGCCACCGGCCGGTACACCCTGCGCGTGGTGGCCGGCGCCGCCCCCGAGGGATGGGACGAGAGGGAAGAGGAGGTGTGGACCGACTCGGTCGCGGTCGATCCCGAGGTCATCGCCGACAGCGTGGTGTACACGACGACCACCACCGACACCGTCATGGCCGATTTCTCCGGGATGGGCTGGACGGTGGTGCCCATCGAGCCGGGCGAGCGGGTGGAGGAGTCGCTGGACGAGCGCGACGCGGCGGACGGGGACGGCCGGTACTACCAGCAGTACACCTACCAGGCCGGGGCCGGCGAGCGGCTGCAGATCCGCGTCTCGTCCGATGACGTGGATGCGTACGTGATGCTGGGCAGGGGCACGCACCACCAGTTCGAACCCCTCGCCGAGGACGACGACGGCGGTCCCGACCTGGACGCGGAGCTCAACTTCACCACCCCCAGGGCGGGCGAGTACACCATCCATGTCACCTCCGCCTCGCCCGGCGAGACAGGCCCGTTCGTGCTGCTGCTGCGCGTCACGCGGTGAGGGAAGGCGGTGACGAGGTGACAGGGTGAAGGGATGAAATGAACGGGTGAAGGGATGAACGGGTGAACGGCTCGACTGTTCGGGCTCAGAAATCAGTGTCACGCAGAAATGCGGAAGGGTGGAGAGATCCGCTCGCCTCGGTCTTTGCGTTGGGAACAACCGAAATCTTTACGAGCGGGTACCGCCGGCCCCCGGACCGCGCCGACGCGCCGGTCTCCACCCGTGCAGATCAGGCGGACCAGGATCGGCGTCCTGTGCCGACCCTGATGCCGCCGCCGGAGGACGGCCACCTCCGGCAGCAGTCGCATCGCATGGGGACTCCGCGGCTGCGCCGTTGAGCAAACCCTCCGATTGGGCTATATTCTGCGCCTGCGGGCTGGTAGCTCAGTCGGTAGAGCAGCGGACTTTTAATCCGTTGGTCGTGGGTTCGAGTCCCACCCGGCCCATTCATCCCCACGCCGAGCCCACCCCGCGGCGTGGGGATTCTTCTGCCGCCGAACCAACAGAACGATTTCACGCAGAGCCGCAGAGCCGCAGAGAACGGCCTTTCTCCGCGGCTCTGTGAGAGTGTTTTTGAGAATCTCCCCGGAGCTTGTTGTCTCCGAGGGAGGCGCCGCTCCAGACCTTCTGCTACGCAGGCACTTTGGCGCCGGCCGAAGGATCTGGCCGGCAGAACCGAGGGGCCTGGATCGCAGCCTGGCATCCGGCCCCGTCGTGGCCGGGAGCAGATCCTTCGGTCGCGCGCAAACGGTGGTGTAGCTTGCGGTTCCGGGTGTGCGCTCCCTCAGGAAATCAAGGGCGCTCCAGGGAGGAGCCAGGATTCCTGAACATGCTCTGAGAGATCGCGTTCGCCTTGTGTGGCAGGAACCGGGGGCGTAGACTCCCCAGTCCCGCGCCACCTCTCGTTTTTCTCCGCTTCCAACGACATGCTCACGGGCGAAATTCGCAACCAGATCGACCGGATCTGGGACAGCTTCTGGTCGGGCGGCATCGCCAACCCGCTGGAGGTCATCGAACAGATCACCTACCTGCTCTTTCTCAAGCGCCTGGACGAGCTGCACACGCTGGAGGAGCTCAAGGCCACGGCGCTGGGGAAGCCGATGGCGCGCCGCGTCTTTCCCGAGGGCGCGGACGCGCGCGGGCGCCCGTACGAGCACTTTCGCTGGTCGCGCTTCAGGAATCTTGTCCCAGCGGAGATGTACACGGTGGTCGCGGAGCACGTCTTTCCGTTCCTGCGCACGCTGGGCGGCGACGGCAGCACCTACGCGCACCACATGAAGGACGCGCGCTTCACCATCCCCACGCCGGGGCTGCTGGCGAAGGTGGTGGACCTGCTGGACGCGGTGCCCATGGACGACCGCGACACCAAGGGCGACGTCTACGAGTACATGCTGGGCAAGATCGCCACGGCGGGGCAGAACGGGCAGTTCCGCACGCCGCGGCACGTCATCCGGCTGATGGTGGAGCTGACCGCTCCCCAGCCGCTGGACGTGATCTGCGACCCCGCCAGCGGCACCTGCGGGTTCCTGGTGGCGGCGGGCGAGTACCTGCGGGAACGTCATCCCGGGGTGCTGCACGACCCGCGGCTGCGCGAGCACTTTCACCACCGGGCGTTCCACGGCTTCGACTTCGACAGCACCATGCTCCGCATCGGCAGCATGAACATGCTGCTGCACGGGGTGGAGAACCCGGACGTGCGCTACCGCGATTCGCTGGCGCAGGACCACGCGGGCGAGGACGAGCAGTACACGCTGGTGCTGGCCAATCCGCCCTTCGCAGGCAGCCTGGACTACGAGAACACCGCCAAGGACCTGCTGCAGATCGTCCGGACGAAAAAGACGGAGCTGCTCTTTCTCGCGCTGTTCCTGCGGCTGCTCAAGCCCGGCGGCCGTGCGGCGGTCATCGTGCCCGACGGGGTGCTGTTCGGCAGCAGCAAGGCGCACCGCGAGCTGCGGCGCATGCTGGTGGAGGAGCAGAAGCTGGACGGCGTGGTCTCGCTCCCCGGCGGCGTGTTCAAGCCGTACGCGGGCGTCTCCACGGCCATCCTGCTCTTTACGAAGACCAACAGCGGCGGCACGGACCACGTCTGGTTCTACGACGTCCAGGCCGACGGGTGGAGCCTGGACGACAAGCGCACGCCGCTGCTGCCGGAGGAGAAGCTGGGCCCCACCCCCCGCGCCGCCTTGGCGGACGGGGAGCACGCCAGGAACAACCTCCCCGACGTGCTGGCCCGCTGGGCGCAGCGCGACGGCGCCGAGCGCGAGCGCCCGCGCACGGCGCAGAGCTTCTGCGTGCCGAAGGCGGACATCGCGGCGCAGAACTACGACCTCTCGCTGAACCGCTACAAGGAAGTGGTGCACGAAGAGGTGGAGCACCGCGCCCCGCGCGACATCCTGGCGGATCTGCACCGGCTGGAGGCCGAGATCCAGCGGGGCATACGCGAGTTGGAGGAGATGCTGGGATGAGCGCGTGGAAGATGAGTCGATTGGATGAATGTTGTGACGTGGTATCTGGAGCTACGCCAAGCACATCTGTGGCCGACTACTGGGATGGGGATATTTGCTGGGCCACACCCAAGGACTTGAGCGAACTCAAGGGCGCATACATCTCCGATACCCCTCGTAAGCTCACGGAAGCTGGGTTGCGAAGTTGCGCGGCGATGGTTCTCCCGGCTGGTTCGGTTCTCTTCAGCTCTCGGGCACCGATCGGACACGTAGCAGTCACTGCGCGTCCCATGGCGACAAATCAGGGCTTCAAGAGCTTTGTGCCCAAGCCCGAGCTTGTCCATGCAAAGTTTTTGTATTACTGGCTGCGCATGAATCGCCCGTATCTCGAGAGTCTCGGGAACGGAGCAACGTTCAAAGAGGTGTCAAAAGCTGTTATCTCGCAAGTAGAGATTCCCCTGCCGCCCCTCCCCGAGCAGTGGCACATCGTGGAGGTGCTAGATCGGGCGGATGCGCTGCGCACCAAGCGCCGTGCTGCACTGGCGGAGTTGGACGGGCTCACAAGATCTCTGTTTCTCGACATGTTCGGAGATCCGGCTGGCAATCCGAGAGGCTGGCCTGTACGGTCTCTTGCTTCTCTTGTTCGTAGGGGAGACAAGATAAATTACGGCGTCGTTCAGCCCGGTAACGATGTCGAAAATGGTGTTCCTCTCATTCGCGTAAGTGACTTAGCTGATGGACGTGTCAGCCACGTAGCACTGAAGCGAATTGCGCCCGCTGTCGAAGCCGCGTACAAGCGCTCCCGCCTGCGTGGAGACGAGATTCTCGTCAGCTGTGTTGGTTCTATTGGTGTCGTCGCCGTAGCCGATGTATCTGTTTCCGGCTTCAATATCGCTCGCGCCATTGCACGCATTCCAATAGCGGATGCTACAGACCGAATCTTTATTTCAGCGTATCTCAACACAGATTTTGTGCAGCGCTACTTCACAAACGAGCTGCGAACCGTCAGTCAGCCAACGCTGAACATCAAACAGCTTTCGGAGACAGCGGTTCTGTTTCCATCGGATGATCAGAGGGGCGAGTTCGCGCGCCGAGTGCAGGCCATCGACCAGTTGAAGGCGGCACAGCGCGCATCGCTGGCGGAGCTGGACGCGCTTTTCGCGAGCCTGCAGCACCGCGCCTTTCGTGGGGAACTGTGAGCGAGGCGTTCGTCATCGGCTACGATCCGGGCGGGATCGGAATGCACGGTGTGGTCGTGCTGCCCGTCGAACGGCACAAGGGCAGGTGGATTCCGCGTGATCTGAAGGTGACGGCGGCGGACACGCTTCAGCATGTCGTAGCCTGGGTAAACGACACGTGCGGAGGCGGGCGGATCGTGGCGGCCGGGGTGGATACGCTGACCGAGTGGAACAGCGGCCGGGGAGGCTGGCGGCCCGCGGACAAATGGCTCAGGCGCACGTACCCGGCGGTTCGCCAGAGTGTCAAGGCACCCGCCGGGCTACGCGGATCGATGGTGATGAGCGGGGCCGCGTTCCTGAAGCTCTTCGAGGAACGATTTCGTTCGGACGCCACGCGGGTGACGGAGGCGCACCCGAAGGTCTGCTACTTCGCCCTGACCGGCGAGAAGGCCAGCTGGAGCGGGGATCGTGAGAAGATGGCGTCATGGCTGCTCCGCGAGCTGACCGTCGGCAACCGCGACGACATCTGCGTGGCCGATGACCACCGCTTCGATGCGGCCACGGCCGCACTGGCCGCGCTGCGCGGGTTGAACGGCGACTGGACGCTCGACCTGCACGCGCTGGAGGACGTGGATCACTCGGGGCGCGTGCGCTTCTGCGGCCCGACGCACTACTGGTGGCCCGATCCGCCGCCTCCCCCGTAGCCTTGCCGCCGCCGCCCGGGCCGCCCAGCTTCCCCGGGCCGCACTGAGCGGCCACCTTGCGAAGCCCCGATCCGCCATCGTTCCCACGCACCCTCCGCCGCGGCACGGCAGAGGAACCGGCACCGGCCACACCGCGCTTCATCCGCCCAACCCGTCATCCCATGAGCAACTTTGCCTTCCTGGCCGCGGAGTGGCCGCAGGTCCACGAGGCGGCCGCCAGAGCGGAGGCCGCCGTCCACCCGGACCCGCGGACGGCGTGCTTCTACGCGCGGCGGGCGCTGGAGCTGGCGGTGCACTGGGCGTACAGGCACGATTCCGGGCTGCGGGTGCCGTACCAGGACAACCTGAGCGCGCTCATCCACGAGCCCACCTTCAAGCAGGCCGCGGGCGAAGCGGTGTTCACCAAGGCCCGCGTGATCGTGAAGCTGGGGAACGAGGCCGTGCACAGCCCCCGCCCCGTGCGGCAGTACGACGCCCTGAGCGCCGTGCGCGAACTGTTCCACGTCTGCTGGTGGCTGGCGCACACCTACGCCCGCGGCGCGCGCCCCGCGCCCGGCCTGGCCTTCGACCCCGCCGCGGTCCCGCAGGCGGCCCCCGACCCGCGCCACACGGCCGAGCAGCTGCGGGCGCTGCAGGCGCGGCTGGAGGAGCGCGACGAGAGCCTGGCCGCGCTGCTGGCCGACAGGGGCGCGCTGGACGACGAGCTGCAGCGCCTGCGCGCCGAAGTGGCCGCCGCCCGGCGGGAGGCGGCCGCCCGCCCGGACACGCACGACTACTCCGAGGCGGAAACCCGCGACTACTTCATCGACCTGCTGCTGCGCGAGGCCGGCTGGGCGCTGGACCAGGCGCGCGACCGCGAGTTCCCCGTCACCGGCATGCCCACGCCGGGCGGCGCCGGCCGGGTGGACTACGTGCTGTGGGGCGACGACGGCCGCCCGCTCGCCCTGGTGGAAGCCAAGCGCGCCCGCGTGGACCCCCGCGCCGGCCAGCAGCAGGCAAAGCTGTACGCCGACTGCCTGGAGCAGGCCTTCGGCCGGCGCCCCGTGATCTTCTACTCCAACGGGTACGCGCACTGGCTGTGGGACGACACCGCGTATCCCCCGCGCCAGGTGCAGGGCTTCTACAAGAAGGCGGAGCTGGAGCTGCTGATCCAGCGGCGCGCCGGCCGCAGGCCGCTGGGGCCGGCGCAGATCGACCCCGCCATCGTCGAGCGCCACTACCAGACGCGCGCCATCCGCCGCGTGGCCGAGGCGTTCGAGCGCGACCGCGACCGCCGCGCGCTGCTGGTGATGGCCACCGGCGCCGGAAAGACGCGCACCGTCATCGCGCTCTGCGACCTGCTGATGCGGTGCAACTGGGTGAAGCGAGTGCTCTTCCTTGCGGACCGGCGCGCGCTGGTCAGGCAGGCCTCCAGCGCGTTCCTGCGGCACCTGCCGGATTCCTCCCCCGTCAACCTGCTGGAGAGCCCGGATGCCGAGGGCCGCGTCTTCGTCTCCACCTATCCCACCATCATGGGGATGATCGACGAGACGAAGGATGGCCAGCGGCGCTTCGGGGTGGGCCACTTCGACCTGGTGATCATCGACGAGGCGCACCGCTCCATCTTTCAGAAGTACCGGGCCATCTTCGACTACTTCGACGCGCTGCTGGTGGGGCTTACCGCCACCCCGCGCGAGGAGATCGACCGCAACACCTACTCGCTGTTCCAGCTGGAGAACGGCGTGCCCACGGACGCCTACTCGCTGGACGAGGCGGTGGCGGACGGCTACCTGGTGCCCGCGAAGGCCGTGTCGGTGCCGCTCAGGTTCCAGCGCGAGGGGATTCGCTACGACGACCTGCCGGAGGACGAGCGCGACCAGTGGGACGCGCTGGAGTGGGACGAGGACGGCACCGTGCCCGACCGCGTGGAGGCCGAGGCGGTGAACAGGTGGCTGTTCAACCAGGACACCGCCGACAAGGTGCTCACGCACCTGATGACCCGCGGCCTGCGCGTGGCCGGCGGCGACCGGCTGGGCAAGACCATCATCTTCGCCAGGAACCGGGACCACGCCCGGTTCATCGCCTGGCGCTTCGGCGTGGGCAACCCCGAGCTTCCGGGCGACTTCGCGCAGGTGATCACCTCCGACGATCCGTACGCGCAGAGCCTGATCGACGCCTTTGCCAACCCGGAGCGGGCGCCGCACGTCGCCATCTCGGTGGACATGCTCGACACGGGGATCGACGTGCCCGAGGTGGTGAACCTGGTCTTCTTCAAGCTGGTGCGCTCCAGGACCAAGTTCTGGCAGATGGTGGGGCGGGGGACGCGCCTGGCGCCGGACCTGTTCGGCCCCGGGCGGGACAAGGAGTTCTTCTACCTCTTCGACTACTGCCAGAACCTGGAGCACTTCAGCCAGAACCCCGCGGAGACGGAGGGCGGCGGCGGCGAGTCGCTGGGCAGGCGCCTCTTCCGCACCCGGCTGGCGCTGGCGGCGGAGCTGGACCAGAAGCTGGTGGCGGAGGGCGCCGGCACCCGCGTCGCCGAGGACGCGGCGGTCGGCGAGCCGGCGACGGAGGCGCAGCTGTACCGCGCCGTGACCGACCGCCTGCACGGCGAGGTGGCGGCGATGAACCTGGAGAACTTCGTGGTGCGCCCCCGGCGGCACCTGGTGGAGAAGTACGCGCGGCGCCCGGCGTGGGCCAACCTGTCGCCGGACCGGCTGGCGGAGCTGGCGGAAGAGGTGGCCGGGCTCCCCAGCGAGCTGCCGCCGGAGCCGGAAGAGGCGCGGCGCTTCGACCTGCTGATCCTGCACCTGCAGCTGGCCCTGCTGCGCGGCGATCCCCGCTTCGAGCGGCTGCGGGAGCAGGTGGTGGCCATCGCGGGGCTGCTGGAGGAAAAGGGCGCCGTTCCCGGCGTGCGCGCGCAGATGCCGCTGATCCAGGAGGTGCAGACCGACGCCTGGTGGGAGGGGGTGACCCTGCCGATGCTGGAGCGGGTGCGCCGGCGCCTGCGCGACCTGGTGCGGCTGATCGACCGGCAGCGCCGCAGGCCCGTGTACACGGACTTCGAGGACGCGCTGGGTGACGAGCGGCAGGTGGAGCTCCCGGGACTGGGCGCCGCCGCCGCCGGCGACCTGGAGCGGTTCCGGCGAAAGGCGCGCGCCTTTCTGCGCGCCCACGAGGACCACGTGGCGCTGCGCAGGCTGCGGATGGACCACCCGCTCACCCCCACGGACCTGGCCGAGCTGGAGCGGATGCTGCTGGAGGCCGGCGTGGGCTCCGAGGAGGAGCTGCGCCGGGCGCAGGAGGAGAGCCAGGGCCTGGGGCTGTTCGTCCGCTCGCTGGTGGGGCTGGACCGCGAGGCGGCGAAGCGGGCGCTGGCGGGGTTCATGAGCGGAAAGGCGCTGGGCGGCAACCAGGTGGAGTTCCTGAACCTGGTCACCGACCACCTGACGCAGCAGGGGTACATGCCCCCGGAGCGGCTGTACGAGTCCCCGTTCACGGACCTCAACCCGCGCGGCGTGGACGGCGTGTTCCCGCCGGAGCAGGCGACGGAGCTCATCCGCGTGCTGGACGAGGTGCGGCGGCGGGCGGTCGCGTAGCCGGGGCGCAGGCGCTCACGCGCTCGCCCGGGCCCGCACCCTCTCCCGCGAACCGCGCCGCAGCGTGCGGGGGAGGGCCGGGGAGGGGGCGCCCGGCGTGCGGCTGGAGACGGGCCGTCGAGCTCGATCCCGGTCCGCCCCTACGCCACCGGCAGCGTGAAGGTGAAGGTCGCGCCCTGGCCGGGCTCGCTGCGCACGCCGATCTCGCCGCCGTGCGCCTCCACGATCCCCTTCGCGATCGCCAGGCCCAGGCCGGCGCCGGCGCGGCGGGTGCTGCGGGCCTGCCAGAAGCGGTCGAAGACGTGCGGCAGCTGCTCCGGCGGCATCCCCGGCCCCGTGTCGGCCACGGAGACGCGGACGAGGCCGTCCTCCATCGCGCAGCGCACCTCCACCGCGCCCCCCTCCGGCGTGAACTTCACCGCGTTCCCCACCAGGTTCCCCAGCAGCTGCTGGATGCGCTCCGCGTCCGCCCAGACGGCGGGGAGATCGGCGGGGACGGAGGCGTCCATCCGCAGCCCCTTCTCCTGCGCCGCCGCCGCCACCGTCCCCATCACCTCCTCCACCACCGCCCCCAGGTCCGCCTCCATCGGCTCGATGGAGAGGCGCCCCGCCTCGATGGCCGCCACGTCCAGCAGGTCCTGCCGCAGCCGGTCCACCTGCTGCGCCAGGTGGCGGATGGCCTCCGTCCTCCGCCGCGCCTCGTCCTGCGCGTCCGGGGGAAGGATGCGCTCCAGCACCATCGCGTGGATCTTCACCGCGCTGAGCGCGTTGCCGATGTCGTGCGCCACGATGCGCAGCACCTCGTCGCGCGCGTTCACCGCCGCCTCGGCCGCGGCGCGGGCCTCCTGCTCGTTGCGCAGCAGGCGCACGCGCTCCGCCTCCAGCCGCTTGCGCTCCATGGCGTAGCGGATGGCCCGCCCCAGGGTGGGCCCCTCCACCGTCCCCTTGACCAGGTAGTCCTGCGCGCCCGCCTGCACCGCGTGCACCGCCACCGTCTCGTCCGAGAGGCCGCTGAGCACGATGATCGGCACGTCGGGGGCCGCCCGCAGCATCGTCGCCACCGTCTCCATCCCGTGCGCGTCGGGAAGGGAGAGGTCCAGCAGCACCACGTCGGGCGTCTCGCCGGCCAGCCGCTCCAGCGCCTCCGCCATCCGGTCCGCGAGCACCAGCTCGAAGCGCAGCGACTCGGCGTCGCGCAGCGTCTCGCGCAGCAGCCGGGCGTCGCCGGGGTTGTCCTCCACCAGCAGGATGCGGACGGGCGCGTCGGTCACGGCTCCGGGTGCGGCTCCGGGGGCAGCTTGACGATGGTGAACCAGAAGTCCTCGATGGACTTGACCACGGTGATGAACTGGTCCAGGTCCACCGGCTTGGTGATGTAGCAGTTGGCGTGCAGCGCGTAGGCCCGCACGATGTCGCGCTCCGCCTCGCTGCTGGTGAGGATGACCACGGGGATCGTCCGCAGCGCGGGATCGGCCTTGATCTCCGCCAGCACCTCGCGGCCGTCCTTCTTGGGCAGGTTCAGGTCCAGCAGCACCACGTCCGGCCGGGGCGCGTCCGCGTACGGGCCCTCGCGGCGAAGGAAGGCCAGCGCCTCCACCCCGTCGGGGACCACGGAGAGGTTGTTGTGCACCTTCCCTTCCTTCAGGGCTTCGCGCGTGAGCCGCACGTCGCCGGGGTTGTCTTCCACCAGCAGCACCTCGATGGGCTGCGACGCCGCGCGCGCGCTCATTCCGCCTCGTCTCCCGCGGGAAGGGTGAAGGTGAAGGTGGAGCCCTCGCCGGGCGCGGACTCCACCCAGATGCGGCCGCCGTGGCGCTCCACGATCTTCTTGCAGATGGCCAGGCCGATCCCCGTGCCCTCGTACTCGGCGCGGGTGTGCAGGCGCTGGAAGATGACGAAGATGCGCTGCGCGTACTCCGGCGCGATCCCCACCCCGTTGTCGCGCACGGAGATCACCCACTCGCCGCCGCGCCGCCCGGCGGAGACGTGCACACGGGGCGGGGCCTCGCCGCGGAACTTGAGGGCGTTCCCCACCAGGTTCTGCAGCACCTGCCCCATCTGCACCGGGTCCGCCGTGACGGTGGGGAGCGGATCGTGGGTCACCTGCGCGCCGGCCTCCTGGATGGTGGCGCGCAGGACGTCGACGGTGCGCTCCATCACCGCCTCCAGGTCCACCCGCTCCGGCGCGCCGACCCGGCTTCCCACGCGCGAGTAGGCCAGCAGGTCGCTGATCAGCGACTGCATCCGCCGCACCCCGTCCACCGCGTAGCCGATGAACTCGCGGGCGTCGTCGTCCAGCCGGTCGCCGTAGCGCCGGGCCAGGAGCTGCGTGTAGCTGGCCACCATCCGCAGCGGCTCCTGCAGGTCGTGCGAGGCCACGTAGGCGAACTGCTCCAGCTCCGCGTTGGACCTCGCCAGCTCCTGCGCCTGCTGGGCCAGCGCCTCTTCCGCGCGAAAGCGGTCGGTCACGTCGCGCAGCACGGCGGTGTAGATGCGCCCTCCGCCCAGCTCCAGCTTGGAGATGGAGGCGTCGGCCGGGAACACCTCGCCGTTCTTGCGCCGCCCGGAGATCTGTCCCCGCTCGCCCATCCGCCGAGCCACCACGGGCGACGCGCCGAAGCGGCGGACGTGGTCGGCGTGGGTGGCGCGAAAGGCCTCGGGGACGAGGATCTCCAGCGGCTCCCCCATCACCTCCTCGGCGGCGTAGCCGAAGATCTGCTCGGCGCCCTGGTTGAAGAAGACGATGCGCTGCTCCTCGTCCACGGTGACGATGGCGTCGGAGGAGATGTTGATGATCCCGGCGAACTTCGCTTCCGACAGGCGCAGCGCCTCGTCCGCGCGCGCCCGCTCGATCACCCGCCCCAGCTGCGTGCCCACGCTCGCCATCACCCGCAGCAGCGCCGGGTCCGGCACCAGGGCGGCGTCGGAGAAGAACTCCAGCACCCCCGCCACTTCGTGCCCCACGAGCACGGGGAACGCCACCGCGGCGCGGATCCCCTCCTCGATCCCCACGGTGCGCACGAACTCCGGGTCGCGGCGCACGTCCTGGATCCACGCCGGCTCGCCGGTGAGGGCCACCTGCCCCGCCAGTCCGTGCCCGGGGGAGAAGCGGGTGCGCTCCGTCACCTCGCGAAAGCGGGGGTAGGCTTCCGGGCCCGGCAGGTGCCAGACGCCGGCGGAGGCCAGCTCGCCGCCGGGCTCCCGCAGCCAGGCGTGCCCCACCTCCCAGCCGGTGTGCTCGCAGACGGCGTCCAGGCAGGTCTGCAGCGCGCCCTGCACGCCGGCGCTCTCGTTGGCGGCCACGGCCACCACCTGCAGCAGCCGCACGAGCGCGGCCTCGTGCACGTCGTGCGGCGCGGGAGCGGGCGGCGTGTCGGGTCCGGTCATGGATGCGGATCGAAATACGGGATGCGGACGGCGGCCGGAAGCTACGTTCCCCCGCCATCCCGCGACAGGCCGGCCGCGAAAGCCGCCCGGCGCGTTGCGGGTTTTTCCCTACAGCGCGCCCCGACCCCGCCCGGCCCGCCGTGCGGCCGCTGCGGCTAGCTTTGTATCAGCCGCGCGGAAGCAGGAGTCCGCGCCAACGGACCAGGGAAGTGAGCAGCGATGACAGCCGCCAGGCCCGCCCGCACGCTGAAGGGCACCACCGTTCGAGACGTGATGCGCATCCACATGGTGACCGTCGTCCCCGAGATGACGGTGCGCGAGCTGGCGCATACGCTGATGGACAGCGGCGTGCGCTCCGTCCCGGTGCTGGGCCCCACGGGCAAGATCCTGGGCGTAGCCTCGCAGGCGGACGTGATGCGCGCGGCGATGGCGGAGGCCGCGCATCTCTCCCCGAACGGCAACGGCGCCGCCGCGCAGGGGGTGGACGCGCAGCGCGTGGGGAGCGTGATGGGCCCCGTGGGGCCGACGGTCTCGCCGGACCAGCCGGTGCGGTCGCTGGTGCGGCTCTTCGTGCAGCGGCGGGTGCAGCGGGCGCTGGTGGTGGAGAACGACATGCTGCTGGGCATCGTCACCCCCATCGACGTCCTGGGCGTGATCGACGAGGCTGCCTGAGGCGCTGTCTCCCCCGTTGCTCCTGCCTGCCTGCGTGACCTCAAAATCCTGAGAAAAGAAGGTTGGGGTACAGAGGAGCAGAGAACAGCCAGAGATACAGAGGAAAAACAGGTTCCTCTGTATCTCTGGCTTCTCTCTGCTCCTCTGTACCCCTCGCTTTTCGTTTTTCCCGGACGCAAGAAGGCGGAGGAAAAGGGAGACTCTTCTCTTTTCCTCCGCGACCTCCGCGTGGAAGGCTACGCGGGCTTCAGCAGGCCGGCGTCCAGCGCCAGGCGCACCAGCTCCGCGCGGTGGGTCAGCCCCAGCTTCTGCATCATCCGCGCGCGGTAGGTGTCCACCGTCTTGGGCGAAAGAAACAGCTTCTTGCCGATCTCGGCGGAGCTGTAGCCCTCGGCGGTGAGCGCCAGCACCTCGCGCTCGCGCTCGCTCAGCTTGTCGATGGGACCGGCGGCCTGCGGCTCCTTCGCATGCTGGTACTGGCGCAGCAGCAGGCGGGTGGCGCTGGGGTACAGGAACACCTCGCCGCGCGCCACGGTGCGGATGGCGTTCAGCAGGTCGGTGTCCGCGCTGGTCTTGCGGACGAAGCCGGCGCCGCCCGCCTCCAGCACGGGAAGGAGGAACTCCTCCTCCGTCTGCGAGGTGAGCACCAGCACGCGCGTCCCCAGCGCCAGCTCGCCGATGCGGCGCGTGGCCTCCAGCCCGTCCATCACGGGCATGGTCAGGTCCATCACCACCACGTCGGGCCGCAGCAGGCGCGTCTTCTCCACCGCCTCCTCTCCGGTGGAGGCGTGGCCCACCACCAGCACGTCCTCCTCCAGCGACAGCAGGGCCTCCAGGCCGCTGCGCAGCACGGGATGGTCGTCGGCCAGCAGGATGCGGATCTTGGCGGACATCTGTTCAGGCTCCCTCTCGGGTGTACATCGATCGAAAAAGACAACGGATGCGGATGCCGGGCAACCCCGCCGCGCACGGTGCGCTCATCCCGCAGAGGCATCGTCGGCGGGCGTGGCTTCGCGGCCGCTGGCCTCCTGCACCGGGATGCGGAAGAGCACGGTGCGGTGCGGCACCGGGTCGTCGGCGGTGAGCGTCTCGGGGACCAGCCTGCGCAGCAGCTCCACGCCGGTGCGCCAGGCGGCCTGCTCCCAGTCCGGCCCGTGTTCCGGGATGGTGTAGAAGCCGCCGTGCACCACCACGCTGCGCCACTGGAAGATCCCCTCCACCTCGTCCACCTCGAAGGCGACGGGCCACCACTGCTCGCCCGTGGCGGCCAGCTTGGCCCCGTGCGAGGTGCGGCCGAACAGCCAGCCGTCGTGATAGACGTAATGCAGCGGCTCGATATCCACGTGGTTCGCCCACGCGTACGCCATGCGGCCCACGTGGTTGCGCGCCAGGATCTGCTCGCACTCGTCGCGGCCAAGCTTGCGGATGCGGGGTTTGGTTGCGGTGCTCATGGCTCTTCCTCCGTGGCTGGGTGCCGGCGTCTGCCGGGCCCGCACCTGTACGATAGCACCGCCGCACCCCCGGTGGGTGGGGCGCGACTGGAGATTCCTGACGGGAATTTCCTTACAACGCAGTCGCATCCCTTTGCGACTTCATTGAAGAAGGCGAGGTGGAAACATACTGTTGGGTGTTCCACGTCCCTGCCGTCCGGCGGGGAATCCCGCGGGTCCCATCCTTACCAGCGAGGACCGAATGAGGAAGATCAGCCTGGATCTCGATACCGTGTCCGTGGAGTCGTTCGAGACCTCCGCGGGGGAAGCCGCGCCGCGCGGGACGGTCGCCGGCCACGAGGGCGTGCTGCTGGCCACCGCGCCCTGGCAGGGATGCACCCGCACCTGCCCACCGACCATCTGACCGACCAGGATCGACCAGAACTGTAACAGTTTCGCCGTTGAAGCCCCGCGCACGCCGCGGGGCTTCCGCGTCCGTGGCGGCGGCTTCACCCGCTCAGCCGGGAACGCGCTCTCTCACGGGACGGCGCCCTCCGCGCCGCGTGGAGCGGACGAATTCGCCGCTGGAAATTCGCGATGTCCGCCTGCGCGGACGGTCCTGCCGCACACCGGGGATATGCACGGCGGCAGGCGTCGCGCAGTTGAAGCCCCGCGCGGTTTGCGGGCTTTCCGCTGTCGTTGCGGCGGGTTATGCCCCTTGTGAATCCAATCCGGTAATCTCGGCCTCGTCCTCCGTGGAGAGAATCTGGCTGCAGTGGAGTCCGCGCAGGCGGACTTTGCGAATCTCCAGCGGCGAATTCATTCGCTCCGGCGCGGAGGCTGCGATTCCCTGATCAGGTTCACGATGGGCATCCTCCCGCTCAGGCAGCGGACTCGGCTCCATCCCACGAAAACATCCCCACGCGGAGGACGCGGAGGCGCAGAGGGGGGACCCGGGACCCTGCGGCCTCGCGCGTCTCCGCGTGAGGATGCCTTCCGTCACCCTCGCGCGGCGGATTCCTGCTCTACCGATGCCGGCCGGCCAGCCCCAGCCCCGCCGAGAGCGCCGGGGTCGTCGGGCTGCAGGGCGGCGACGCCCGCCATCAGCCTGCGAATCGGGGGAGTCATCGTCTCCTCGCCGGGGAGAGAAGGGTAGCCGGTGCGGCGGGCGCGGACGCGCTCACGCGGCGGCCGGGACCGGCAGCTGCTCCTGCACCCGCGCGGCCCGGGCGGGCGCGGTCCTGTCGTACCGTTCCGCGAGCGCCAGGACCGCGGCTGCCGCCAGAGGGATGGCGACGCGGGCGGCGGCGGGCGGGATGACCAGCGCGCTGCAGGGCGCCTTGCGCAGCACCGTCTCCGCCACGCTCCCCAGGAAGAAGCGCGGCAGCCCGCGGCGCCCGTGCGTCCCCAGCACCACCAGGTCCGCCCCCCACTCGCGCGCCACGGCCAGGATGTGGTGCGCGGGAAAGCCCATGTGCACGGACCCGCGGATCGACGCGAAGCCGGGAACGGAGGCAAGGAAGCCAGCCATCTCGGCACCCGCCTCGCTCAGCACCGTCGCCGGCGAGGTCCCTTCCGCATCCAGTTCCGGGACGCTGACGAACAGCGGCCACAGCTCCTGCTCGGCCGAACCGGCGAGCGCCGACGCCAGCTCCCGCGCCAGGGGGAGCGCGCGGGCGGAGTGCTGGGAAAGGTCGGTGGGGAGCAGCACCCGCCGGGCGGGGGCCTGGGCCAGCGCGTCCCGCAGCACCAGCACGGGGACGGTGGAGACGCGCAGCACCCGCGCGGCGGTGGTGCCCAGCACGGCGCCGGCGGCGCCCTGGCGGTGGGTGGGGGCCAGGACCAGCAGGCTCGCGCCCACCTCGGCGGCGTAGCGGGGGAGCACCTCGCCCGCGCGGCCGGGGAGCGCCGCGCACTCCACGCTGCCGCCGGGCCACATGCCGTGCGCCTGCAGCTCCAGCCAGAGGCTCAGCTCGCGGGAGTCCGCATCCACCGCATTTCCCAGGATGGGCCGCGTGGCGAAGTGCCACTCCGCCGCCTCCGCATCCCCCGGGTACACGTGCACCAGGTGCAGCCGGGCCCCCGTGCGGCGGGCCAGCGCGATGGCGGCCGGGAGCAGGGGGTCGGGCGTGTCCAGCGTGGCGATGCCGGCGACGATGGTGCAGAGGGGCTGGTTCATCGGATGCTCCCGCGGAGGGTGTCGTCTGCTGAAGAGTACCTTTCCCCGCACCGGGAGATGTCGGGTCTGCACCGCCGCCGTGTGGGGAAGATTCCCTACACGCGTCCCGCCTCTCCGGGGCTCGCATGACTCGCCCACCTCCCCCGAAAACCCCTGGGGGAGGTTGAACTTTCGACCGCGCTCCGGCGGCTCCGTCGCGGTTCTCCCTCCTCCACGCAGGCGACCGCAGCTTGTGGTGGAGGGGAAAGCCGGCGTCCGCTGGAAACCGTCTACGCGTCCCACACTCCGCGAACACACGACCCCTCCCCCGAAGTTGGGGGAGGGGGCGACGCCGAGCCGCGAGGAACGAGCGGCGCGGGCGGCGGGGGAGAGGGCCCCGTCGCACAGCGACGTGGCGCGAGTTCCGGAGAGAACCTGGCGGGCGTGCTCAGACGGCCAGACCCGCGAGCACGCCGCCGGGATGCGGCACCTCCTCTTCTTCGTGTTCTTCATGCGCCACCGGCACCGGCGGGATGGCCAGCACGCTGCACGGGGCGTCGCGGATGCACGCTTCCGCCACGCTCCCCAGCCAGAGCCTGGACCAGCCGTGCCGCGCGTGCGTCCCCACCACCAGCAGGTCGGCGTTCCACTCCGCCGCCTCTTCCACGATCTCCGCCACCACGTCGCCCACGCGGACGGCGGGCTCCACCGGCAGCGGCCGCGCGCGCCGCGCGAGCAGAAAGCGGTCGAGCTCCAGCCGGGCCATTCGCTGCAGCCCCTGGTGTCCCAGCGGCGCCGGCAGGTACTCCAGCCCCACCACCAGCAGGGACCGCAGCTCCATGAAGTCCAGTCCGAACACGCCGTCCAGGGCGTCGAGCGCGCGCTCGTGCACCGGGGCGCTCAGCTCCGACAGGTCCGCCGTCAGCAGCACCCGCTGCGGCGCGCGGTGCAGCGCCGCGCGGGCCACCAGCACGGGCGCGCCCACCGAGCGCAGCACCCGCTGCGCGGTGGTGCCCAGGATGCGCATTCCCAGCCGCGCCCGCCGCGCCGCGCCCACCACCACCAGCTCCGCCC
>DATAAG010000884.1:0-1881 GCA_036260235.1 Longimicrobium sp. | reverse complement strand
GCGGGCACTCGCTGCTCGCGGTCACCCTCATCGCGCGCATGCGGCGGCAGGGGCTGCACGCCGACGTGCGCACCCTGTTCGCCGCGCCCACGCTGGCCTCGCTCGCGGCCGCCGTGGTGGGCGAGTCCGCCGAGGTGCAGGCACCGCCGAACCGGATCCCGGCCGCCAGCCCGGTGATCACGCCGGAGATGCTGCCGCTGGTCACGCTCGGCCAGGCGGAGATCGACGCCGTCGTGGCGACCGTGCCGGGCGGCGCGGGCAACGTGCAGGACATCTATCCGCTGGCCCCGCTGCAGGAAGGCTTTCTCTTCCACCACCTGGCCGCGGCCGAGGGCGATCCCTACCTGCTGGCCACCGTCAGCAGCTTCGAGACGCGGGAGCGGCTGGACGCGTACCTGGACGCGCTCCGCGCGGTGATCGCGCGGCACGACGTCCTGCGCACGGCGATCGCGTGGGAGGGCCTCCCGGAACCGGTGCAGGTGGTCTGGCGCCAGGCTCCGCTCCCCGTCGAGGAGGTGGAGCTGGACCCGGCCGCCGGCGACGTGGCCGGGGAGCTGTACCGTCGCTTCGACCCGCGCCGGCACCGGATCGACATCCGCCGGGCGCCGCTGCTGCGCTGCCACGTCGCGCGCGACGCGGACGGGGAGTGCTGGAAGCTCCTGCTGCTATTCCACCATCTCGTCAGCGACCACACGGCGATGGAGGTGCTGCGGGACGAGATCGAGGCGCACCTGTCGGGGCGCGCGGACTCGCTTCCGCAGCCGGTGCCGTTCCGCAACTTCGTGGCGCAGGCGCGGCTGGGCGTGAGGCCCGAGGAGCACCGGGAGTTCTTCCAGGAGATGCTCGGCGACGTGAACGAGCCGACGGCGCCGTTCGGGCTGCTGGACGTGCGGGGCGACGGGTCCGGGATCGAGCAGGCGCGGCTGGACGTGGAAGAGGGGCTCGCGGCCCGGCTGCGGGAGCGCGCGCGGGCGCTGGGGGTGAGCGCGGCCACGGTGTGCCACGTGGCCTGGGCGCAGGTGCTGGCCCGGGCGTCGGGGCGTGACGACGTGGTCTTCGGCACGGTGCTGTTCGGCCGGATGCAGGGAGGCGAGGGCGCCGACCGCGTGATCGGCCCGTTCCTCAACACGCTCCCGATCCGGGTCCGCACCGGCGGCGTGGAGGTGGAGGCGGGCGTGCGGCAGACGCACGCGCTGCTGGCGAAGCTGCTGCGCCACGAGCACGCCTCGCTGGTGCTGGCGCAGCGGTGCAGCGCGGTGGACGCGTCCGCTCCGCTGTTCACGTCGCTGCTGAACTACCGGTACAGCAAGAGGAGGACGCCCTCGAACGCACCTGCGGCCGCGGCCCCCCCGGCGCCCGCCGGGAGGACGAGCCAGGGCGGGGAGCGGACCAACTACCCGCTGACGCTGTCGGTGGACGACCTGGGCGAGGGGTTCTCGCTCGCGGCGCAGGCACCGGCCTCGGTTCAGCCGCTGCGGGTGTGCGAGCTGATGCACGCCGCGCTCGAATCGCTGGTGCAGGCGCTGGAGACCGCGCCCGGGGCCGCGCTGGGCCGGCTCGGCGTGCTTCCCGAAAGGGAGCGGCGGCGGGTGGTGGAGGAGTGGAACCGCACCGAGGCGGATCCCGCCGAGTTGGATCCCGCCGAGTCGTGCGTGCACGAGCTCTTCGAAGCCCAGGCGGCGCGCACGCCCGATGCGCCCGCGGTGGTCTTCGAAGGCGAGCAGCTCACTTACGCGGAGTTGAACCGGCGGGCGAACCGGCTGGCCCATCACCTGGTCCGCCGCGGCGTCGGGCCGGACGTGCGCGTGGGGCTGTGCGTGGAGCCCGGCGTGGAGATGATGGCCGCCGTGCTCGCCGTGCTGAAGGCCGGCGGCGGCTACG
>DATAAG010000883.1:0-3704 GCA_036260235.1 Longimicrobium sp. | reverse complement strand
TAGTTCCAGGTCCTCCAGATCAAAGGCTGTGCGGTCTGGCGCCAGAGATAATTTGGACCGCCTCCCCCGCCTCAGTCACCGAGGCGGTGGGAGGCGGTCTCCCTCTCAGGCCGGGCCGAGAAGCGAGTCTCGGGAATCACGTGAGCTGGCAAGACAAGGGATCCTGCGGGGCACAGGGGCCCGCAGTTTCGCGTCTCAGCCGTGTTTTCGAGGCGAAACAGGCTATGGACGTGGTTGCTGGTCAGACGTTCTCCGCACCGCTGTCGGTGACGGTGAGCGCAGTCCGGGTGGAGCTGTCGCCGACACTGCGGGCGAGCGGCCGGCTCGTGGCGCCCCGTACGCCCACGGAGGAAGTGCTGGCGGCGCTCTGGGCGCAGCTGCTCGGCGCCGGGCGCGTGGGCGCCACGGACGACTTCTTCGCGCTGGGCGGGCACTCGCTCCTGGCGTCGCGGGTGCGCTCCGACCTGCGGGTGGAGCTTCCCATCCGCGCCGTCTTCGAGCACTCCCGCCTGGGCGCGCTGGCCGCGGAAGTGGACCGGCTCCGCCGCGCCGGGGGTGGAGGCGCCGCCCATCGTCCCCGTTCCCGGCGACGGCGGCGGCGACCTCCCGCTCTCCCTGGCACAGGAGCGGCTCTGGTTCGTGGACCGGGTGGAGCCGGGGAGCGCCACCTACCACACGCCCCTCTTCGTCCACCTGGAGGGGGAGCTGGACCCGGACGCGCTCCGCCGCGCCCTGGACGAGATGGTGCGGCGGCACGAGTCGCTGCGCACCTCGTTCCCGCTGGTGGACGGCGCTCCCGTGCAGCGCGTGGCCCCCCCCGCGCCCGCCGAGCTGGTCTTCCACGACCTGAGCACCCTGCGCGAGGACGAGGCGGCCCGCCTGGTGCGCGAGCAGGCGCGCCTCCCCTTCTGGCCTGGAGACCGGCCCCCTCTCCCGCGCCGACCTGGTGAAGCTGGGAGAGGGCGACCACCTCCTCCTCGCCACGCTGCACCACGCGATCGCCGACGGCTGGTCGCTGGACGTGCTATGGCACGAGATGGCGGCGCTGTACGGCTCCTTCTCGCGCGGCGAGGCGTCCGTACCTGGCGCGATGGCTGGGGGCGCATGGAGCCGAGTCGCGGGTGCAGGAGTTGGACGGGCTGGAGCCGGTGGTGGAGGTCTTCCGCGCCACCGTGACGGCGACGCGCCGCCATCCCCTGGCCCCATATCCCGGCCGCGTGACCCTGTTGTGCGCGGAGTTGGCCCGCGGCGAGGGGTGGGAGAATGCCGGGCTCCCCGAGTTGTGGAAGCCGTTCGTCACCGGCGAGCTGGAGGTGGTGGTTGTTCCGGGCACGCACCTCACCATGATCAGCGAGCCGAACGTGCGCGACGCCGCCGCCCTCCGGGCCGCCATGGCCCGGTGCTGTTCTCCCGGCTGAAACCGGAGCCACGCGCGTCGAGAGGATGAGATCGCGCGTGGCTCTGGCGATGCGCGGGTGGATGTTCCGGAGCCACGCGGCGATCCCGCGTGGTGGTGCCGCCTCGTGGTCGCCCTGCTCGACACGGGAGCCTCAGGCGCCCGGCGCTCACCTTCTCACCAGGAGGTGCCGGCACCGGCGGCGCACCTGAGCGACGCCCTGTCATAGTGGTCGCTGATTCGGCCGCGCTGATAGAACCTATCCCTCCTTCCCGAGGAGCGCGGAGGGGAAGCAGCGGCCCGACGACCAGATCCGACGAAAGCCCCGCCCGGCTCTCGAACCCCGCGGAAGCCTTCTCGCTTTCGCGTCACCGTCTCGCTGGTGAATGTCGACGCCATGATCGAAGGACAGGAAGCCATCCCGCACGCAGGAGCCATCTACGTGCCCGCACTTGCTGATCCGGCGCTTCGCCCCCGCGACGCCGACGTCGCCCCCGACGCGTGCCTCCACGAGCTGTTCGCGGCGCAGGCGGCGCGCACGCCGGACGCCGAGGCGGTCGTCTGCGCGGGCGAGTCGCTGACGTACGCGGAACTGGACGCGCGGGCCAACCGTCTCGCGCACCACCTGCGGCGCCTGGGGGTGAGGCCCGAGGTGGCGGTGGGGGTGTGCCTGGAGCGGGGTCCGGAACTGGTGGTGGCGCTCCTGGGGGCGCTCAAGGCCGGCGGGGTCTACGTCCCGCTGGACCCCGCGCTCCCGGCGGAGCGGCTGGCGTACCTGGCGGAGGACTCTCTCGCGCGCGCGGTCGTTACGCGCGAGGCGCTGGCCGGGCGCGTCTCCCACGGGGCGTGCGTGCGGGTGGACGCCGACGCGGAGCGGATCGCGGCGGAGCCGGAAGACGCACCACGGTCCGGCTCCCGCCCGGAGCAGCTGGCGTACGTGATCTACACGTCGGGAACCACCGGCCGGCCCAAGGGCGTGGCGGTGGAGCACCGCGCGGCGGCCGAGCACCTGCGGGCGATGGCCGGACGGCTGGGGATCGCCCCCGGCGACCGCGTCCTCCAGTTCGCCTCGTGCGGCTTCGACGTCTCCCTCGAGCAGGTGTTCTTCCCACTCCTCCGCGGCGCCACGCTGGTGCTGCGGGGGCCGGAGCCCTGGAGCGCCGGCGAGCTGCGGGCGCGGGTGCGGTCGCTGGGCGTCACCGTCGCGAACCTCGCGCCGGCGTACTGGCGCGAGGTGCGGGCCGCGGCGGGGGCGGAGGCCGCGCTCCCGGGCGTTCGGCTGCTGCTGGTGGGCGGCGACGTCCTCCACGCGGGGGACGCGCGGGCGGGGGGGACGACGCGGCTGCTCAACTGCTACGGGCCCACGGAGGCGGTGGTGACCGCCACGGCCTTCGAGGTGGCGGCGGACTTCGCCGGGCCGCTGGTGCCGATCGGCCGCCCGCTCCCCGGGCACGAGGCGTACGTGCTGGACGCGCGGGGAGCGCCGGCGGGGTGGGGCGAGGCGGGGGAGCTGTACCTGGGCGGGGTGCTGGCGCGCGGCTACCTGCGCCGCCCGGGGCTCACGGCGGAGCGGTTCGTTCCCGACCCGTTCGGCGGTGCGGGCGGCCGGCTGTACCGCACGGGCGACCGGGCGCGGTGGAACGCGGACGGGCAGCTCGAGTTCCTGGGCCGGACAGACTTCCAGGTGAAGATCCGCGGGTTCCGGATCGAGCCGGGGGAGATCGAGGCGCGGCTGCTGGAGCACGCCGGTGTGCGGGAGGCGGTGGTGACGGCGCGCGAGGACGCAACGGGCGACGCGTGCCTGGTGGCCCACTACGCGGGCGACGCGCCCGCGGAGGCGCTGCGGGCGCACCTCGCCGCGTGCCTGCCGGCGTACATGGTTCCGGCCGCGTACGCGCGGCTCGACGCGCTCCCCCGCACGCCGAGCGGAAAGGTGGACCGCGCGGCGCTCCCCGCCACGGCGGACGGCGCGTTCCCCGCGCGGAGCTACGAGGCGCCCGTCGGCCCGGTGGAGGAGGCGCTGGCGGAGAGCTGGGCCCAGGTGCTGGGGATGGGGCCGGTGGGCCGCGGGGACAACTTCTTCGAGCTGGGCGGGCACTCGCTGCGGGCGATGCAGGTGATCTCGCGGGTGCGGGAGGCGCTCGGGGTAGAGGTGCCGCTGGAGGAGCTGTTCGAGCGGCCGGTGCTGGCGGACTTCGCGCGCGGGCTGGAGACCGCCGCGCGTGCCGAGGCGACGGCGATCGCGCCCGTGGACCGGACCGCGGCGATTCCGCCGTCCTTCGCGCAGCAGCGGCTGTGGTTCCTGGAG
>DATAAG010000882.1:0-2933 GCA_036260235.1 Longimicrobium sp. | reverse complement strand
TCTTCTGATGCGGAGCACTGCCGGCAGAATGGTCCCATACCGGATCCGGCGAAAGAATTTGCACGCAGAGCAGCAGAGCAGCAGTACGAGCCCTCTGCTGCTCTGCTGCTCTGCGTGCCACAAAGTGTTTTTGCGGATTCGGTATCACGCAGAGTCGCAGAGCCGCCGTGTACCCCAATTCTTGTTCAGGATCACCGGAACCAGGTGGCGATGGTGTAGCGCACGCCGTGGGTCACCGTGGTGACCTCGTGCGTGGTCTCGGAGCGAAAGGCGACCAGCGAGCCGGGCGTGGCGTCCGCGGCCGCGCGCACCTGCCGGCCCTGGTACGGCCCGTGGAAGACCAGCATGCCGCCTCCGTAGGTGTCCGGCGCCGGCTCGTCCGCCATCCGGCTGAGGAAGACGACCACCGAGATGCGGCGGAAGCGCGAATCGTCCCACACCATGGGCGTGTTGCCGTCCTGGTGCGGGACGAAGTAGTCGCCGGTCTCGTAGCGCAGGAACTGCGGCTCCTCGCACTCGGTGACGGCAATGCCGAAGTGCGCCTCGAGCTCCGCCCTGCGCGCCATCAGCCGCTCCCGGACCATGGCGCGCGTCTCCGGAGACACGGCGACGCGCGTGCTCCTGCGCGCGGCGGAATCCACCCTGCCGCCCCTTTCGCCGCTGAGCACGGTCGATGGCGCGCCGTGCGCCGCGTCCAGCTCCGCGACGATTTCCGCGCGCGCGGCATCGTCGAGAAAGCTCTCGATTTCCAGGAGGTCGATCATTCGCGGGGCAGGGTGAGGCTCGGGTGATGGATGGGGACGGCGCACAACCTCGCCTGCGCGGCGCCGGAGCGCCAGTCCGTCACCCGCCGTTCGCGGCGACGCGGCGGGCCCGGTCCGCGAGCCGGGACCACGCGCGTGGCGGATCACCGGGGCCGCCGCTCCCTGGACGTGTCCAGGCGTTCGGTTGACATGGGAACAAAGGCGTACACCCCGTTGCTCCGGTGCCCGTTGAAGTGGGAATAGGTCCACAAGTACAGGCGGTCCTCCCGCACGAACCCGCTGTAGTCGACGATCGCGGTGTGGCCGGGGGCGAAATCGCCCGTGGAGAACGCGATGCGGTTGCCCCCGACGATTACCCTCGCATACGGGAGCAGCTCATTGCCGATCGAGAAGTTCGAGAGTTCGTGGGGCTCCCCGTGGGTACTCGTCGTCACCACCAGGCTGTCCGGATAGAAGCGCAGGTAGCTCCACGTGGGGATCAACCCGTGGCCAAACTCCATGGAATCGGCCGGGCTCTGGTAGATTCCGTCGTAGCGGAGCGTGTCGCCAGGCAGGGCGGGTGGAACATCGAACGCGGCGTTCAAGGAAGCAGGCTCGCCGGGAGTGACTTCCGCTCCTGGCGCAGCAGCCGGCGCGCACGCGGACACTGCAACGAGACACAGGGCGATCGGCAGGCCGGTGCGTTTGCTCATGCTCATTGCAGTCCGCGGCAGAACGCGTAACCATCGATCGTCAGAACACCGTCACCCGCCCGTTCGCGGCGACGCGGCGGACGCGCGCCTCGTTGCTGGTGGAGTACTCCAGGATCCACAGGTCGCCGTTGGGCGCCATCGTCACGCCGGACGGGCCCCACGGCGCGGGGGTGCGGGCCACCGTCGTCACCCGTCCGTCCGAGCCCACGCGCAGCACCGCGCGGGCGCCGTACACCGCCACGTACACGCTCCCCCGGCCGTCCGGCCACAGCCCCATCAGGTGCTCCCCCAGCCCGCGCGCCACGGTGGCCAGCCGCCCCTCGCGCGTGACCCGGCGCAGGTCCGGCCCATCCACCACGTACAGCGAGCCGTCGGGACCGGCGGCGATCCACTGGATCGAATGGTTGAAGCGCGCCCCCGGCGCCACGATGCCGGTGCGTCCGTCCGGCCCGCGCCGGCGGATGGTGCACACGCGCTCCGGGCACTGCACCCAGTACATGGCCCCCGCCCGGTCGCGGACGAAGCCGTACTCGGGCCAGAACCCGTCGCGCCAGGGCACCACGTCCGTCACCCGGCCGTCCGGGGTGCGCCGCCAGATGCGGTGGCGGTAGCGGTCGCCGCCCAGGTAGCGGTTGTCCTCGCCGAACAGGTTGCCCGCGCTGTCGATGGCCAGCTCGTGCGTATGCACGTCGCGCACGGCGATGGACCTGCGCCCGTCCGGCGCGATCCGCCAGACGTGGTGCAGGTCCGTGTAGAACACGTTCCCCCGGCGGTCCATCACGATCCCCACGCCGGGGTGCGCACGCGCGGGGACCACAGCGGCGAGCAGCAGCGCGCAGGCGAGCGGCAGGGCCTTCATCCATCTTCTCATGCGATCCCTCACTGGCGGTCGAGCCGTTCCTGGACCTCCGCCCGGAGCTCCCGCCGCTGTGTATCGCTCCGCTCCTCCAGGCGTTCCACCAGGGCGGCGGCGCGGCGCAGGACGGCCGTGGCTTCGTCGCGTTCGCCCTGCGAGTGCAGCACGTCAGCGCGGCTGCGGCGCCGCGGCGATCCCCACGCGCCCGGCGAGGAGCCCCGCGTGGGCGTCCGCCGCGCCCGCAATTCGTTCATACCAGATCCGGCAAAAGACCTGTCTCACGCAGAGTCAACAGAGTCAGCAGAGGGATGAACTCTACTCTGCTGACTCTGTGTGAGGCCCATTCTTTTGCGGATTGGGTATTACGGTTGCATGTGGCCCAGGCGGCCTGGTCAGTGCTCGACCACCTCCAGCTCACCATCGAGCCCGCGCATCATGTATTTCCGGGAACTCAGTGTCGCGCGCCCGAAAAGGTTCAGCCTGGCATTGACCTGTTCCACCTGATCCGGGGCCGGCACGCCAGAGCCATCGGCCAGCAGTCCGGGGACCGCATTGCCCGCGTTCGTCCATGCTCGCTGCACCTGCCCTCCGCGGCGTACCAGCTCGACCGAAAAGCTCGAG
>DATAAG010000881.1:0-9115 GCA_036260235.1 Longimicrobium sp. | reverse complement strand
CGATGCGCCCGCCGTTCCCGCCAGCACGCCGCGGGCGGACCTCACGCCGGAGGAGAAGCTGGCGCTGGCGCGCCAGGCGCTGGCCGCCCGCGCGGCGCGCCCCCGCGTCGCCCCGGCGACCTTCGCGCAGGAGCGGCTCTGGTTCCTGCACCAGATGGAGCCGGACAGCCCGGCGTACAACATCTCCTCGGCGTGGCGGCTGAGCGGGCCGCTGGATGCGCGGGGGCTGGCCCGGGCGCTGGAGCGGCTGGTGGAACGCCACGAGGCGCTCCGCACCACCCTGGCCGTGCGCGACGGCGCCCCGGTGCAGGTGATCGCGCCGCCCGCGGCCGGCGCCGCCGCCGGCACGGGTCTCGACGTCACCGACCTCTGCGATCTTCCGGCGGACGAACGGCTGGCCACCGCCGGGCGCCTGGCGGAGGCGGAGGCGCACCGGCCCTTCGACCTGGAGCGCGGACCGCTCTTCCGGCCGCGCCTGCTGCGGCTGGCGGCGGACGACCACGTCCTGGTGCTCACGCTGCACCACGCGGTGGGCGACGGGTGGAGCATGGGCGTGCTGTACCGCGACCTCTCCGCCCTGTACGCGGCGGCGCTGCACGGCGGCGACGCCGCATTGCCGGGTCTCCCGATCCAGTACGCGGACTACGCGGCGTGGCAGCACCGGCAGCTGGCGGGAGAGGCGCTGGCGGCGGAGGTCGAGCACTGGCGCGGGCGGCTGGCGGATGCGCCCCCGCTGCTGGAGCTGCCGGCGGACCGCCCCCGCCCGGCCGCGCAGTCGTACCGCGGCGCGCAGGAGCCGCTGGCGCTGCCGCCCGGGCTGGTGGCGCCGCTCGCGGAGCTGGCCCGCGAGCAGGGCGCCACGCTCTTCATGGCGCTGCTGGCGGCGTGGCAGGCGCTGCTCGCCCGCTGGTCGGGGCAGGACGACGTGGTGGTGGGCACCGCGGTGGCGGGACGCGGGCGGGCGGAGACGGAGGGGCTGATCGGCTTCTTCGTCAACACGCTGGCGCTGCGGGGGGACCTCTCCGGCAATCCCGGATTCCGCGAGCTGCTGGCGCGGGTGCGGCGCGAGACGCTGGACGCCTTCGCCCACGCGGACGCGCCGTTCGAGCGGGTGGTGGAGGCGCTGCGGCCGGACCGCTCGCCCGGCTACCACCCCGTCTTCCAGGTGATGTTCAACCTGGCGCCCCCGCCGGCGGGGCCCGCGTTCCCCGGGATCCGGGCGCAACGCCTGGAGGTGGAGCGCTGGATCGCGAAGTTCGACCTGTCGGCGGAGCTGTCGGAGCGGCCGGACGGCGGCGTGCAGGGGTGGGTGCGCTACGGCACGCAGCTCTTCGACGCGGCGACCGTCCGCCGCCTGCTGGGCCACCTGCGGCGGCTGCTGGAGGGGGCGGTGGCGCAGCCCGACCGCCCTGTCGCCGACCTGCCGCTGCTGGACGAGGCGGAGCGGCGGACGCTGGAGGAGTCGGGCCGCCGGGCCGACGCGTACGACGCCCGCTGCCTCCACGAGATGTTCGCCGCGCAGGCCGCCCGCACGCCGGACGCGGTCGCCGTCGCGGCGCCCGAGGGCGAGACGACGTTCCGCGCGCTGGACGAGCGGTCCACCCGCCTCGCGCGGCTGCTGCGCGGCCTGGGCGTGGGGCCGGAGGTCCGGGTGGGGCTGGTCGCGGAGAAGAGCACCGACACCCTGGCCGCCCTCCTGGCCATCCTGAAGGCCGGCGGCGCCTACGTCCCGGTGGACGAGGACCAGCCCGCCGAGCGGCTGCTGGCCCTGCTGCGGGACTGCGGCGCCCGCATCGTCGTCGCGCCGGAGCGGCTGCACGACGTGCTCGCGGCCGCCGGCCACCGGGTCGTCCATCGCGACGGCCGCCAGGCCGCGGGGGAGAGCGCGGAGCCGGTGGAGAGCGGCGCCGGGCCGCGGAACCTGGCGTACGTCATCTACACCTCCGGCTCCACCGGCGCGCCCAAGGGGGTGATGGTGGAGCACGCCTCCGTCTCGCGCTACGTGCAGTGGGCCGCGGAGGTCCTGCTGGACGGCGTCGGACGGGTGACCGCCCTCAGCCGCCCCTCCTTCGACGGCTCGCTCAAGCAGCTGGTCTCTCCGCTGCTGCGCGGCGGCCCCGTGTGGCTCCTTCCCCCGGAGGCCACCACCGATCCCGCCGTCCTGCTGGCGGAGCTGCGCGCCCACGACGGCGTGGCCCTCAACTGCGTCCCCTCGCTCGCCGCCACGGTGCTGGACGCCATCGACGCCGGCGAGCCCGCGCCCCGCCTGGCGCGCCTGGCGATGGGGGGCGAGGCGCTGCCGGACGCGCTGCTGGAGCGCGCCCGCCGGATCTTTCCGGAGACGGAGATCTGGAACATGTACGGCCCCACGGAGACCACGGTGAACTCCACCGCCGGCCCCGTGCCTCCCGGGAAGGCGGTGTCGCTGGGTCCGCCGCTGCCGGGGACGTCGCTCTACGTGCTGGACGGCCGCGGACGGCCGCAGCCGGCCGGCGTGCCCGGGGAGCTGTACGTCGGCGGCTCCGGGGTGACCCGCGGCTACCTGGGACGCCCCGCGCTCACGGCGGAGCGCTTCGTCCCGGATCCGTTCTCGACGACGCCGGGCGCCCGCCTGTACCGCACGGGCGATCGAGTTCGCTGGAGGGAATCCACTCACGCACTCACGCACTCACGCACTCACGCACTGGAGTACCTGGGCCGCACCGACTTCCAGGTGAAGGTGCGCGGCTTCCGCATCGAGCCGGGCGAGGTGGAGGCCGTGCTGGCCGCCCATCCGGGCGTGCGCCAGGCGGTGGTGACGGCGCGCGACGGGCGGCTGGTGGCGTACGCCGCGGGCGAGCCCGGCCTGGACCCCGGCGCGCTGCGCGGCTGGGCCCGCGAGCGGCTGCCGGAGCACATGGTCCCCGCCACGGTCGTGGTGATGGACGCGCTCCCGCTCAACCGCCACGGCAAGGTGGACCGGCGCGCCCTGCCGGAGCCGGAGGCGGAGCGGACGGATGGATACGTCCCGCCGCGCACGCCGGCGGAGACGCTGCTGGCGGAGGTCTGGGCCGAAGTCCTGGGCGTGGAGCGGGTGGGGGCGGAGGACGGCTTCTTCGCCCTGGGCGGGCATTCGCTGCTGGCGGCGCGCGCGGTCTCCCGCATCCGCGCCGTCTTCGGGTGCGAGCTGCCGCTGCGCTCGCTCTTCGAGCAGCCCACCCTCGCCGCGCTGGCCGCGGAGATCGAGCGCACCCGGGCGGACCGCCCCGCCCTGCCGCCGGTGGAGCGCGCGAACCGGCACGGGCCGCTCCCGCTCTCCTTCGCGCAGCAGCGGCTCTGGTTCCTGGACCGGCTGCAGCCCGGGAGCCCGCTGTACAACGTCCCCGCCGCCCTCCGCCTCACCGGCGAGCTGAACGGCCCGGCGCTGGCGCGCGCCCTGGGCGAGATCGTCCGCCGGCACGAGTCGCTGCGGACGACGTTCGCCGGCGAGGGCGCGGAGGCGCGGCAGGTGATCGCGCCTCCGACGGATGACTTCGCTCTCCCCTTCGAGAACCTGTCCTCCCACGCCGACCGGCGGGCGGAGGCGCTGCGGCGGGCCCGGGAGGAGGCGGAGGCGCCGTTCGACCTGGCGCGGGGGCCGCTCTTCCGCGCGCGGCTGCTGCGGCTGGCGGCGGACGAGCACGTGCTGCTGCTGACCCTGCACCACGCCGTGAGCGACGGATGGAGCACGGGCGTGCTCGTCCGCGAGCTCTCCGCCCTCTACGCGGCGTTCGCGGAGGGGCGGCCGTCGCCGCTGCCGGAGCCGCCGGTGCAGTACGCGGACTTCGCGGTCTGGCAGCGCCGGGCGCTCCAGGGGCCCGCGCTGGAGGCGCAGCTGGCGTACTGGAAGGCGCGGCTGGCCGGCGCGCCCGCCGTGCTCGCCCTGCCGGCGGACCACCCGCGGCCCGCGGTGCGGACCCATCGCGGCGGGTGCGAGCGGCTGGAGCTGCCGGCGGAGGCCGCGCGGGCGGTGAGGGAGCTCGGCCGGCGCGAGGGGGCGACGCTCTTCATGACGCTGCTGGCCGCCTGGCAGGCGCTGCTGGCGCGCCACGCAGGGCAGGACGACGTGGTGGTGGGCACCCCGGTCGCGGGGCGGACGCGGGGCGAGATCGAGGGGCTGATCGGCTTCTTCGTCAACACGCTGGCGCTGCGGGGGGACCTGTCCGGCGACCCCTCGTTCCGCGAGCTGCTGGCGCGCGCCCGCCACGCCGCGCTGGATGCCTGGGCGCACCAGGACGTCCCCTTCGAGCGGGTGGTGGAGGAGGTGCAGCCCGACCGCACCCTGGGCCACACCCCCGTCTTCCAGGCGCTGCTGACGCTGCAGGACGGGGAGGACCGGGTGCCCGCGCTCCCCGGCCTGCACGTGGAACGGCTCCCGGTGGAGCAGCGCACCGTCAAGTTCGACCTCTCCCTCGCCGCCACGGACCGGGCGGACGGGCTGGGGCTGGCCCTGTGGTACGACGCCGACCTCTTCGAGGCGTCCACCGCGCGGCAGATGCTGGAGCGGCTCGCGCTGCTCCTCGCCGCCGCCGCGGCGGAGCCGGGCCGGCGCCTGTCCGCGCTGCCGCTGCTGACGGACGCGGAGCGGGCGCGGGTGGAGGCGTGGCAGGCCGGGCCCGCGCTGCCGCCGTCCATCGACCCCTTCCCGGCGCAGTGGGCCGCGCGGGTGGCGGAGGCGCCGGAGGCGGTGGCGCTGGTGCACGGGGACGCGTCGCTGACCCGCGCGGAGCTGGACGCGCGCGCCAACCGGCTCGCCCGGCACCTGCGCCGGCTGGGGGTGGGGCCGGAGGTGATCGTCGGGGTGGCGATGGAGCGCACGCCGGAGCTGATCGTCACCCTGCTGGCGGTGCTGAAGGCCGGCGGCGCCTACGCGCCCATGGAGCCGCACTTTCCCCCGGACCGCATCCGCACGGTGCTGGCGAGCGCGGGGGCGCGGGTGCTGGCGGCGTCCGCGTCCGTCATCGGCCGCGTCGGCCTGCCGGACGGCTGCCGCGCGCTGGCGATGGACGATCCGCGGGTGCGGGCGGCGGTGGACGCGGAGGACCCGGCGGCGCCGGAGGTCGGCATCCACCCGGAGATGCTGTCGCACGTCATCTACACCTCCGGCTCCACCGGCACGCCCAAGGGGGTGATGATCCGCCACGGCGCCGTGGCGGCGTTCACCGATTGGATGCGCGCGCGCTTTCCGCTGGAGCCGGGGGAGCGGGTGCTGATGGGGAGCGCCATCTCCTTCGACGCGCAGCTGGCGGAGCTGCACTTTCCCCTGGCCGCCGGCGCGCCGATCCTGCTGGTGCACGACACGCTCGCCGTGGCGGAGCTGCCGGCGGACGCGCGGGTGGCGCAGGCCAGCATGGTGGCCACCGCCGCGCGCGAGCTGCTGGCGCTGGGCCGCATCCCGGCGGGGCTGCGGCGGCTGAACCAGGGGGGCGAGCCCCTCTCCGCGGACCTGGTGCGCGGGCTGTACGCGGCCGGCGTGGAGGAGGTGAACAACTTCTACGGGCCCACGGAAGACACCACCTACTCCACGCACGCCCGCTGCACGCCGGACGGCCCCATCACCATCGGCCGGCCGCTGGGGGGGCGGCGCGCGTACGTGCTGGACGGCGCGCTGCGGCCGGTGCCCGCGGGGGTCGCCGGCGACCTGTACCTGGCCGGGTGCGGGGTGGCGCGCGGATACGCGGGGCGCCCTGACCTGACGGCGGAGCGCTTCGTCCCCGACCCGTTCGGCGCGCCGGGGGAGCGGATGTACGCCAGCGGCGACCGCGCGCGGTGGCGGGCGAACGGCGAGATCGAGTACCTGGGGCGCGCGGACCTGCAGGTGAAGGTGCGCGGCTTCCGCATCGAGCCTGGCGAGGTGGAGTCCGTGCTGCGCGCGCACCCCTCCGTGGCGGACGCGGCGGTCGGCGTGCGCGGCGCCGGGGTGGAGCGGCGCCTGGTGGCCTGGGCCGTCCCGCGCGACGGGGCGGCGATCGATCCCTCCGCGCTGATCGCGCACGCCGCGGAGCGCCTCCCCCGCTGGATGGTCCCCGCCGCCGTCGTGGCGATGGAGGCGTTCCCGCGCACGGTCTCCGGCAAGGTGGACCGCCGGGCGCTGCCGGAGCCGGCGTTCGCCACGGACGCGGCGGAGTACGTGGCGCCCCGCACGCCCGCGGAGCGCGTGGTCGCGGAGGTCTTCGCCCAGGTGCTGGGCGCGGAGCGGGTGGGCGCAACGGACGACTTCTTCACCCTGGGCGGGCACTCGCTGCTGGCGATGCACGTCTGGGCGCACCTGCGCGACCGCTGCGGGGCGGAGCTGCCGCTGCGCGCGCTCTTCGAGCACCCCACCGTCCAGGCGCTCGCCGCGGCGGTGGACGCCGCGCCGCGCATCGCGGTGGGCGAGGCGGAGCCCCGCATCGTCCCGGGTCCCCGCACCACGGCGCGCGTCGAGCTGGGCGGCGGGCGGAGCGTGGAGGCGTACGCCGCTCCCGCCTCCTTCTCCCAGCAGCGGCTGTGGATGCTGGACCAGCTGGAGCCGGGGCGCACGACGTACGCCGTCCCCGTGGCCCTGCGGCTGCGCGGCCCGCTGGATGCCGGCGCGCTGCAGCGGGCGCTCGACGCGCTGGTGGAGCGTCACGAGTCGCTGCGCACCGTCTTCCAGGGGACGGACGCGGGGCCGATGCAGGTCGTCCTGCCGCGCGGCGCCCTGCCGGTGGAAGCCATCGACCTGGCGCCGTTCGATCAGGACGCGCGCGAGGCGGAGCTGCGGCGCCGGCTGGCGGAGCAGGCGGCGCGTCCCTTCGACCTGGCCGCCGGCCCGCTGGCCCGCGCCTGCCTCTACCGGCTGGGTGGGGACGAGCACGTGCTGCTGGTGAACCTGCACCACGTGGTCACCGACGGGTGGAGCAACGGCGTGCTGCTGCGCGAGATGGCGGCGCTCTACGGCGCGTTCTCCGCCGGCGCGGACTCGCCGCTCGCCGGCCCGGCGCTGCAGTACGCCGACTGGGCGCGGTGGCAGCGCGAGCGGCTGCGGGGCGCCCTGTACGATGCCCACCGGACGTACTGGAAGAACGCGCTGGCGGACGCCCCCGCGCTGCTGGAGCTTCCGACGGACCGCCCGCGCCCGGCGGTGTGGGAGGGACGCGGCGCCGCGGAGCGCTTCCGCCTGCCGCGGGAGATGGCGGATGCCGTCCAGGCGCTGGCGCGGGCGGAGGGGTGCACGCCCTTCATGGTCCTCCTTGCCGCCTTCCAGGCGCTGCTGGGCCGGTACGCGCGGCAGGAGGACGTCGTCGTCGGCACCCCGGTGGCCAACCGGACGCGGCCGGAGACGCAGGACGTGGTCGGCTTCTTCGTCAACACGCTGGCGCTGCGGGCGGACCTTTCCTGCGATCCCACCTTCCGCGCGCTGCTGCACCGCGTCCGCGACACCGTCCTGGGCGCCTTCGCCCACCAGGAGATGCCCTTCGAGCGGCTGGTGGACGAGCTGAAGGTGCCGCGCTCCGCCGCCCACTCCCCCGTCTTCCAGGTGATGTTCGTCCTGCAGACCGCGGGGGACGGCGACGCCTCGCTCCCCGGGCTCGCCGTGGAGCGGGTGCCGGTGGAGGGGACGCACGCGCCCTTCGACCTGACGCTGGCCCTGCGCCCCCGCGCGGACGGGATGGACGGCGTGCTGGAGTACGCCACCGCGCTCTTCGACCGCGCGACGGCGCTGCGGCTGCTGGACCACTTCCGCACCCTGCTGGCCGCGGCGTGCGATGCGCCGGACGCACCGGTCTCCAGCCTCCCGCTGCTGTCGGCGGACGAGGTGGATGCGGCGCTGCGCGCGTGGGAGGGTCCCGCGCTCGAATCCACCTTCACACCCATCCACGACCGCATCGCCGCCCGGGCGGCGCGGACGCCGCACGCGGTGGCGGTGGAGGGAGGCGGGGAGCGGCTGACGTACGCGCAGTTGGAGGATCGCGCCTCGCGCCTGGCTCACCGCCTCCGCGCGCTGGGCGTGCAGCCGGGCGTCATCGCCGCCGTGCGCGCGGAGCGGAGCGTGGAGGCGGTGGTCGCCATCGTCGCCGTGCTGAAGGCGGGCGGCGCGTACCTGCCGCTGGATCCCAGCCTTCCCGCGGAGCGGCAGGCGTACATGCTGGCGGACAGCGGCGCCGCGCTCCTTCTGGACGGCACCGGCGCCCCCGCGCCGCACGGCTGGGCCGGCCGCGTCGCAGACCTGACCACCGAGCTCGCCGCGGCCGCGGACACGCCCGCTATTCCCTATTCCCTATTCCCTATTCCCTGCAGTCCAGACGACCTGGCGTACGTCATCTACACCTCCGGCTCCACCGGCCGTCCCAAGGGCGTGGCGGTGCCGCACCGCTGCCTGTCGGCGTACGTGGACGCGGCGCGGCAGGCCTACGCCCTCACCCCGGCCGACCGCTGTCTGCAGTTCGCGCCGCTCTCCTTCGACAGCAGCGTGGAAGAGCTCTTCGCGCCCCTGGCCGCCGGGGCGACGATGGTGCTGCGGGACGAGGAGATGCTGTCGGTGGATGGATTCTGGCGTGCTTGCGGCCGCCTTTCGCTGACGATCGCCACCCTGCCCACGGCGTACTGGCACGAGCTGGCGGCGGCGATGGACCGCGCCGCGCCGGCCGTGCCGCCCTCGCTGCGCATCATGATCATCGGCGGGGAGCGGGCGCTGCCGGAGCGCGTGGCGTCGTGGCGGCGAGGAGTGGGCCCGTGGGTGAGATTGATCAACAGCTACGGACCGACGGAGACGACCGTCGCCGCCACGCTGCACGACGTGGCGGAGGACGGGGCGACGGTCCCCATCGGCCGGCCGATGCCGGGGTACCGCGTGCGGGTGCTGGACGCCTCGCTGCGTCCCGTCCCCCCCGGCGTCCCGGGCGAGCTGTTCGTCGGCGGGATCGGCGTGGCGCGCGGCTACCTGCACCGCCCGGGGACCACCGCCGCGCGCTTCGTCCCGGACCCCTTCGCCGCGCGTCCCGGCGAGCGGCTGTACCGCACCGGCGACCTGGTACGCTGGACAGAAAGTGCGTCAGTGCGTGAGTGCGTGAGTGCGTCAGTGGGAGCCCCGCAGGAGGCCGGCCATGAGCAGCGAAGCCAGCCGCCGTTCACC